>JBBRIB010000015.1:0-17296 GCA_038221745.1 Verrucomicrobiales bacterium | reverse complement strand
TACTCCACTCCCGGAGTAGGTCTCGTTTCACCACCGCCCCATCACGATATCTATTCCATCGAGGATCTAGCCGAATTGATCCACGATTTAAAGAACTCGAACCCGCGCGCCCGCATCAACGTCAAGCTCGTCGCTGAAGTCGGCGTCGGTACCATCGCCGCAGGCGTCGCCAAGGCCCACGCCGATGTCATCCTCATCGCAGGTCACGATGGCGGCACCGGTGCCTCACCCTCATCCTCCATCTACAATGCCGGTGCCCCATGGGAACTCGGCCTTGCGGAAACCAATCAAATCCTCCTCCTTAACGATCTCCGCAGCCGCGTGGTCCTGGAGACCGACGGCCAGCTCAAGACCGGCCGCGATGTCGCCATCGCCACCCTGTTGGGAGCAGAAGAATATGGCTTCGCCTCGGCACCGCTCGTCACCGTCGGCTGCATCATGATGCGCGTTTGCCAGAAAAACACCTGCCCCGTCGGCATCGCCACCCAGGATCCCGTGCTCCGCAAGAACTTCGAAGGGAAAGCGGAATACGTCGTCAATTTCATGACCTTCATCGCCATGGAAATGCGCGAGATCATGGCGGAATGCGGCTTCCGCACCATCAATGAAATGGTTGGCCGCGTCGAATGCCTCGATACCAACGAAGCCACCGCGCATTGGAAAGCCAGCGGCGTCGATCTCACCAGCATCTTCCACAAGCCCGATGTCGGCGATGAAGTCGGCACCTACGCCACGAAAATCCAGGATCACGGGCTCAAGGACGCACTCGACAACACGCACCTGTTAGCCCTTTGCAAACCCGCCATCGAGCGTGGTGAAAAAGTCCGCGCGGAGCTGCCCATCGTCAACGTGAACCGCGTCGTCGGCACCATCACCGGCAGTGAGATTTCCCGTAAATACGGCAACAAGGGCCTCCCTGAAGACACCATCGAACTCAAGTTCAATGGCAGCGCCGGCCAATCCTTCGCCGCCTTCACCCCACCCGGCATGACCTTCCGCCTCGAAGGCGATGCCAACGACTACGTCGGCAAGGGCCTCTCCGGTGCCAAGATCGCCATCTTCCCACCGCGCAACGCCCGCTACAAAGCCGAGGACAACGTGATCATTGGAAACGTCGCATTCTACGGAGCCACTTCCGGCGAAGCCTTCATCAACGGCATCGCCGGCGAGCGCTTCTGCGTGCGGAACTCCGGTGCGAAAACCGTCGTCGAAGGCATCGGCGATCACGGATGCGAATACATGACCGGCGGCCAGGTCATCGTTCTCGGTGAAACCGGCAGAAACTTCGCAGCGGGCATGTCCGGCGGCACCGCCTACGTCTATGACATCGACGGAATGTTTGAAAAACGTCTCAACAAGGAGATGGTCAATCTCTACCGCCTCATCGAGTGCAGCGATGCGGACATTGCCACCGTCAAGGCCACCATCGAGCAACACGTCGCCATGACAAATTCCCCACGAGGGAAGTTCTTGTTGGATAACTGGAGCGTCGAGCTTCCCAAATTCTTCAAAGTCCTTCCGCGCGACTACGAGCGCATGCTCGAAGCCTTCCGCAAAGTCGAGGAACAAGGTCTCACCGGCGATGAAGCCGCCATGGCCGCCTTCGAAGAAAACCTCAAAGACCTCTCCCGCGTCGGCGGCAACTAAAAGTTCTTAATCTCAAATCTCAAATCTCAATTCAGATGGGCAAAGCAACAGGATTCATGGAAGTGGAGCGGAAGACCGATTCCGAAAACACCCCACGCGAACGCGTCAAAAACTGGCGCGAGTTTAAAATTCATCCCGATGAAAAGCAGCAACGCGCCCAAGCCTCCCGCTGCATGGATTGCGGCACGCCGTTTTGCCACACCGGCCACATGGTTTCCGGCATGGCCAGCGGCTGCCCGGTCAATAACCTGATCCCCGAGTGGAACGACCTGATCTTCCGGGGCCGGTGGCGCGAGGCTCTTGAGCGTCTTCACAAGACGAATAATTTTCCCGAATTCACCGGTCGCGTCTGCCCCGCTCCGTGCGAAAGCTCCTGCGTACTCGGCATCATCCACCCACCCGTTACCATCAAAAACAACGAGTGCGCCATCATTGATCGCGGTTGGGAAGAAGGCTGGGTCACGGCCCGCATCCCTGCCATCCGCACTGGTAAAAAAATCGCCATCATCGGCTCCGGCCCCGCCGGCCTCGCCTGTGCCGACCAGCTCAACCAAGCCGGCCACACCGTCACCGTCTTCGAGCGCGACGAACGCATCGGCGGCCTCCTCATGTATGGCATCCCTAACATGAAGTTGGACAAGGAACTCGTCGTCCAACGCCGTGTGAACCTCCTCACCACCGAGGGCATCACTTTTAAAACTTCCGTCGCCATCGGCAAAGATCCCGAGTGGACCGCCGAGCGCCTGCGCAAGGACTTTGATTCCATCGTCCTCTGCTGCGGAGCCACCCATGGCCGCAATCTCCCTATCGAGGGACATACCGCCAAGGGCATTCACATGGCCATGGAGTTTCTCACAGCGAACACCCGCCACCAGCTCGATCACCAGTTCAATGGCAGCAACCCGGCCCTCAACGCCACCGGCAAAAACGTCGTCGTCATCGGCGGCGGCGATACCGGCACCGACTGCGTGGGCACCAGCCTCCGCCATGGCTGCAAGAGCGTGATCCAGCTTGAAATCATGCCCCAGCCGCCCGACAAGCGCGCCGCGAACAATCCATGGCCGGAGTGGGCAAAAGTTTATAAAATGGACTACGGCCAGGAAGAAGCCGCCGCCATCCAAGGTGGCGATCCCCGCCAATACCTTGTCCAAACCAAACGCTTTCTCGAGGACGATGCCGGCAATCTAACCGGCCTCGAAATCGTTCACATCGAGTGGGTCAAAGACGAGCAGGGCCGCTTTAGTCCCAAGGAAATCGAAGGCACCCTCCGCACCATCCCCTGTGAGCTCGCGCTCCTTGCCATGGGCTTCACCGGCCCGGAGCAAGAAGTCATCACCCAATTCACCCTGGAGACGGATGCCCGTTCCAACGTCAAGGCCGAGCATGGCAGCTTCACCACCAATCTCCCCGGAGTCTTCTCCGCCGGCGATATGCGCCGTGGCCAATCGCTCGACGTCTGGGCCATCAACCAAGGCCGCGGAGCCGCCCGCGAGTGCGACCGCTTCCTCATGGGTGCCACCAACCTGCCGTGATCCAAAAGGGGAGCGTGGGCTTCCAGCCCGCATTCTCTTCGAACTTTACAGAGCTTGGGTAATTCCGCCCACGCTACCTCGGTATTCCATACGGGCGATGGGCCAAGTGGCGTGCAACGCGGGCCGGTTGACCTGCATTTACCCCCCTGCGCCGGATTCATTAGGCCCGGCATCACACGCAGCTTGAAAAAACATTAAAATAAGTGTGGATTTTTATTTTGCTGGTCTAACCTACCGCGTTTGTCGTTTACAAACTTGAAAAACAACAATTCCTATGCACACTAATACTAAAATCCGGATTATCCCACTCGCTGTCTTGTCATTCTTTGCGCTTCTCCCGCAGAGTAGCCAAGCTGCGTCACTAACCACCATGCCGCTTGCAGCTGCGAATCTCGATCCCACCGATCTGGTAGGGATTTCATTCTGGTTCATTTCCATGGCTCTGGTGGCCGCCACGTTCTTCTTCTTCAACGAACGGACCCGGGTCTCCAAAAAATGGAGCACCTCACTCAATGTCTCCGGTCTCGTGACTCTGGTGGCGGCCGTGCATTATTTCTACATGCGGGATGTGTGGGTTGCCACGGGCAATACGCCGACGGTGTTCCGTTACATCGACTGGTTGATTACCGTGCCGCTTCTGATGATTGAGTTTTATTTGATATTGTCTGCGGTTACCAAGGTATCTGTAGGTATTTTCTGGCGTCTGCTCATCGGAACCTTGGTCATGTTGATCGGCGGTTATCTGGGCGAAGCGAAGATGATGGGGGCACTCCCCGCATTCTTGATCGGCATGGCCGGTTGGGCATACATCCTCTATGAAATCTTTTTGGGCGAAGCAAGCAAAGCAAATGCAGCGCTTGCCTCACCAGCAGTCAGATCGGCTTTCAACCTGATGCGCATTATCGTCACCGTTGGCTGGGCGATCTATCCTGTGGGATACTTCGTGGGTTATCTGACCAATGCAGACCCCGTCGAGAGCATGAAAAACCTCAACCTGGTTTATAACCTTGCCGATGTTATCAACAAAATCGCCTTCGGTGTGATCATCTGGGCAGCGGCTGTGAAGGAATCGGAAGGCGAAAAAGCCTGATCGATTGTCCTTATAAGATAAATTTCCGAAGCCGCTTCATTGGCATTGTTTTTCTGGATCAGAAAAATGTGCTGGTGGGGCGGTTCTCTGGAGTTGTAGGAAACCCTTTAAAAGATAGAGTCGAGGTAGAATTTCACCGCTCTAATCCATTTTCCCTTTTTTATGCTAGAAACTTCCATGCGAGTTCTCAAATGGGATCCACCTGAGATTGGTGCGGGCGTAATGTCTCGCATCGAGGAGACGATGCATCATGCGCTGGGTGTGCGTGACCACGATAAAGCCGCCCACCAAGCCGCCCAAGCAGCCCATTATCATCTCGATTGTGGCGGACAAAGACTCCGCGCCCGACTCGCCGTGACATCTGCGGTCGCCTTGGAAATATCAATAGCAGACGCAATGATGTTAGCCGCCAGTGCCGAGTTGATCCACAATGCATCGTTGGTGCATGATGATTTGGTGGATTGTGAAGACTACCGGCGTGGTTCTAAAACCGTGGCGGCTGCCTTCGGATCGACTGTCGCGATCTGCACCGGCGATCTGTTGCTATCAGCCGCCTATGTGGCGCTGGGCGGATTCAGCCGCAGCGCGCGGATTCCCGATCTGCTGCGCTTGTTACATCGTGCTGCCACCGCTGCCATTCATGGGCAATGCAGCGAATTCGCGCTGACCCCACAAAACTCGGATGCTTGGGAGAATTACGAAACCATTGCCAAAGCCAAATCAGGAGCCTTGCTCGCCTTGCCCCTGGAGCTGGCGATGGCAGCGGCGGACCGACCTGATTACATTCCCATCGCGCGGAGCTGTGCCGAGGCTTTTGCAATCGCCTATCAAATCGTGGATGATATCAACGATTTTTCGAAAGACCGGGGTGATGAAACCTCCCCGGCCTGCTACAATGCGCTGCTCATTCTTGAAGCCGCAGGGCACGGAGATGATGCATTCACCATGGCCTCCGAGCTTGCCAAAAAGCGTTTGCTGGAGTCCATCGAACTGGCCAAGTCGCTGCCTAACCAATCTGGCAGACTTCTTGCCACGCTTGGGAATGAGATGCTGCGTGAAATTCTATGAAGTCCTCCAATCTTGAAAAAGCGATCGTTATAGGCTCGGGTTTCGGAGGCCTCGCGGCGGCCTTGCGTTTGCGTGCCCTGGGTTACGAGGTGGAAGTCTGGGAACGGGGCGCGGCGGCGGGCGGGCGGGCGTCCGTTTTCAAAAAAGACGGGTTCACCTATGATGCCGGGCCCACGGTGATCACAGCTCCTTTTCTTTTCGATGAGCTGTTTGAACTCTTTGGCGAGAAGCGCGAGGATCATCTCGAATTTTTACCCGTCAAACCCTGGTATCGGATGGTGGATGGAAACCAGCGAACCTTCGATTACGGCGGAACCGAGGAGGAAGTTCGCCAGGAGATTGCCAAATTCAGCGCGGTTGACGCAGAGGGTTATGGGAAAATGTTAGAGCACTCCCGATTGCTTTATGAAGAGGGTTTCACCCGTTTGGGTGACCAACCTTTCGACCGACTGAGCACCATGATCCGTTGTGTTCCCGCCCTTTTACGACTGCGCGGGGATCTCACCGTCTGGCAGTTTGTCTGCCGTTATTTGAAGGATGATTCGCTGCGGCGTTTTTTCAGTATTCAGCCTTTGTTGGTCGGAGGAAATCCCTTCACCACTCCCTCGCTTTACTCGCTGATCCACTATCTGGAAATCAAAAGTGCCATCTGGTATCCACGCGGGGGCACCGGGCAACTTGTCAGATCGCTGGTCGAGCTGGCTGAGCGCCAGGGCGTGCGTTTCCGCTATGATAAGACGGTGGCGGAAATCGAAGTTAAGTCGGGCCGGGTTGCCTCCGTGCGCGCGGTTGGGGGTGAGCGGGAGGCCTGTCACCTGGTGGTGGCCAACAGCGATCCTTCGGAAACCTACCGCCGTTTGATCGCCCCGGTTCACCGTAAAAAATGGACGGACCAGCGATTGGACCGGCTGCAATTCTCCATGGGCCTTTTCGTCCTCTACTTCGGCACGGATATCCCTTTCCCGGACGTTGCTCACCATACCATTTTATTCAGTGAACGTTATCGCGAGCTGCTTGATGATATCTTCAAGGATGGGAAGTTGGCAGACGATCCAAGTCTCTATCTCCACCGCCCTGCGGCCACCGATCCGGAAATGGCACCGCCTGGAAAAGATGCATTTTATGTCCTGGCTCCTGTGCCAAATCTGAAAACTGATATTGATTGGGAGGAGGTAGGCCCTCGCTATGCCGAATTGATCCTTGAACAACTTGAAAAGCGCGTGATGCCCGATCTAAGGAAGCATGTGATTTCTCAATTTTTCGTCACCCCCCGCTATTTCCGTGACTCGTTGCTGTCTGCACACGGCTCCGGTTTTTCCATCTCACCCATTCTCACGCAGTCCGCCTGGTTCCGGTTTCACAACAAAAGCGAAGACGTGGCGGGACTATATTTTGTCGGAGCCGGCACCCATCCGGGAGCGGGACTACCCGGCGTGGTCTTATCCGGAAAAGTGGTGGAAAATCTTCTGCGGGAGGAAGTCCGGAAATGAATTCCGCGCCCATTGATGCGGAGCAGATGCTCGCTCATCATGGGCGTAGTTTTCATCTGGCTGCACGGTTTCTACCAGCAAATACACGGGACCGCGCGACTCGATTGTATGCTTTCTGCAGGGTCTTGGATGATTTGGCGGACTGTGACGCAGATCCAGAGCAGATTACCGGGGAGTTGCTCGCATTGAGGGAAACCTTGCATGATTCAGACCTGCCCGCCTGCCGGATTTATCGATCACTCATGCTGGTGGATGATCAACCGGCAGAGGCGCTTTTGCTGGCTCTCGCAAATGATACCGGCCCACAACGCACCCAGTCTGCTGACGAATTGGTGCGCTACGCCCACGGCGTGGCCGGAACCGTCGGCCTGATGATGTCGGAGATTTTAGGCGGCACCTCGCCGTCAGCCAGCCCCCATGCATTGGACTTGGGGATCGCCATGCAACTGATCAATATTTCCCGCGATGTGCGCGAGGATGCCCGGCGTTCGCGCATTTACCTACCTCTGGAATGGTTGCCGCAAGGTATGACCGCGGAGAGTTTGGAAATCGATCCCCTTCCGGCTTGGCCCGCGGTGCTGAAATCCATCCAACTGGCCGAGGAATATTTCGTGAGTGGTTTCATCGGGCTGCGATACCTGCCGCGAGAAAGCCGGCGCGGAATCTGGCTGGCTGGCCGGGTTTATCGCGAAATCGGACAGGAAATTCTGCGGCGGGGATCGGCAGGACTTCTCAATCGCACGGTCGTTCCCAAATGGCGTCGCTTGGCCCTGGCTACTCTCTGTATGTCCTCACCATTTCCACCGTTTGGAAATCCCGCTTACAGTGGCCACCAAGCCCATCTCCATCTGGCACTCGGCGGATTGTGTGGAAATCACTCCAATCCATGAACCGTGAGTATGATGTCGCCATGGTCGGAGCCGGTTTGGCCGGACTCAGCCTGGCCGTGCGTCTGGCAGCCCTTCCCAATCCGCCGCGCATCCTGATGATTGATCCCCGGACGACTTACGAATGCGACCGAACCTGGTGTACATGGTCGGTGCAGTCGCATCCGTTTGTCGATTGCGTGTCGCATCGCTGGCCCGAGTGGACGGTGGGTTCTGGAAAAAAATCGGTCGTCCGGCGCAGCGAGCGGTTCGCTTACCAGCGCATTCCTTCCGCTGTGCTCTACCGCAAGGCGCAAACCCTGCTGGCGCAGGCCTCGTCGGTGACTTGGGCTTTGGGTCAATCCGTCGTCGGCTTGAGGGAAACACCCGGGATTGTGCAAATTGATCTGTCGGATGGAAATTCCATCGAAGCCCGGCAAGTTTATGATAGCCGACCTCCAAAAATAAAATCCACGGATGGTTGGCGGCAAATTTTTTACGGTCTGGAAATTCGTTGTCCGCAATCCAGTTGGGATCCTGAAAAAGTGGTGCTGATGGATTTCCAGCAGGCGAATGAAAACGGAGTGCGCTTCTTTTATGTTCTGCCGCTCTCAAGCGATACTTTTCTGGTAGAAGACACCTGGTTATGTCCTCCCGGAAAAACTCCTGATTTCTCCGATGCCGACATACTATCTTATGCTTCGGAAAAAATCGGCGGCTCAGAATGGGAGATCCTGAATCGCGAAAAAGGCACTATCCCCATGTTCGCAATGCCGGAAACAAGCACAGGCGGGCGGATCACCGCAATCGGCACCCGCGGAGGAGCTGTGCGCAGTTCTTCTGGCTACGCCTTCACCCGTATCCAGCAGGAAACCGGTGCCATTGCCGCAACTTATCCAAGTCTTCCGGTGGCCGAAAATGGAACCTTGTTTCTTAAAATGATGGATACCATCTTTCTGAATGCCGTCGATAATCACCCGGAACATTTACCGGATTATATGTATCGGCTTTTTCAAAATGTAAAACCCGAGCGCTTGATTCGCTTTATGGAATCCTGCCCCAATTGGCTTGATCGGTTGGCGGTGATGAAGGCGCTCCCGCTGTGGCCGTTTCTGGTCGCCATGATGTCAACCCGCCCGCCCACGAGGTCCGCACGGTCATGAGCAGCACGGCAACCGTTCCAGTATCCTGGGAGCCGGAATTTACCCGGAAACATAACCTTTTCATCGCCGTCCTTTTAGGAATTCTGCCTGTTTTCGCCTATTGGATGTCCAGCGTGGGCATCGCTCCGCAGTTATTCATCCTCACCGTTTTCGTGGTCCTGACCGGGCTCCCGCACGGTGCGCTGGACATCACCCTGTTGCGAGGAGCCGGGATCGGCCCTCTTGGAATGACTGGCGCACTGATCATCTACATCGGTTTGGCCGCGCTGGTGGTCGCCGGCTTCGACCGTTTTCCCGCCGTGGCATTAACACTCTTTTTGGGTGTTGCCTGGATTCATTTTGGTTTGGGAGACACGGAAAACCTAACTGGATCGCAAAGGTTTGGAGAATGCTTTGCCCGTGGTGGTCTATCCATCGCAGGCCCGTTGGCATTTCACCATGATGAAACGCTCGGTTTGTTTACCCAACTTTGCGGCCCTGCCAGTCAAGGCAACCTACTGGAAATGACCCATTTCGTGAAATGGTACCTATGCCCGTTCTGGTTGGCCGCGTGCCTGCTCATGGTAAGCCTGCGACTCCGCTCCGCCCTCTATCGCTCATCTTCTCCCAAAGCCAGAAACGATGATTTTCTGGCGGCTTGGGAAATTGTTTCGCTGGTACTTCTCTTTTGGCTCTGGCCGCCGTTGGCTGCGTTTGGTGTTTACTTTTGTCTTGTCCATTCGGTTCGTCATTTAATCCAGCTTACCGAGGCGCGCCAACCTCATGACTTGCGCCTGGCTCTGCGCTGGCTTTGGCGGGAATCCTGGCCGGTGATTGGTCTCACCCTGCTTCTAGGCGCTGTCCTGACTTGGCATTGGGGCGGCGGATTAGAATTGGACACCCTCGTTCTCCGCCTCCTGTTCATCGGTCTGGCGGCATTGACCATGCCTCACATGTTGCTCACTTACTGGTGGTATCATCGCGGGAAACCCATCCCGGGCGATTTTTTCACCAAGCTGAAATTCACCCTTCATAGCTAGGGCCAAAGCCGCTTTTCATGAATTTCATTTACAATACCCTTCGCGAGCGACTGATCTCCGAGAAAGCGCGCCATGCTGGGGAACGTGTGGTGGTTGCCATTGCTCTGGTTGCTTTCGTGGTCCACCTGATTCTGATTGGATTGCGTCACCTGGACTTGCTTCCACCGCACAGCCATCATCTTGATGAGCTTCTAAGCAATCCGATCGCGGCGATCTACACTCCATTTTCCTTCATCCTGATCTATGAAGTTTACCTCCTGGTCTTTTACCTGCCCCAGTCGATCACCCAATACATTGCCCGGCAGTATGAAATCATCACTCTGATCATCGTCCGCCGGATTTTCAAAGATATCGCAAATGTGGAGCTAACCACTGATTGGTTCAACAGGCCGGGGGATTTACAACTGACCTGCGATCTCGCTGCTACTTTAATTCTCTTTTTACTTATCATCCTCTTTTATCGGTTGGCCCGCAACCGCCCCGCACCTGCAAAAGAGCAGGAGTCCTACTCCACCGATCTACTCCGATTCATCTATTTCAAGAATATCATCAGCCTATTGTTGGTTCCAGTGCTGGTGGGTCTTGCAATCTACAGCTTCGTCATCTGGACCAAGGGGACATTTTTCATGGTAAGCACAGCGACAGGCAACTTTGGTGACGTGAACAAAGTGTTTTTTGAGGATTTTTTCGGGATTCTCGTAATTGCCGATGTGTTTTTGCTTCTGCTTTCCCTCATCCACACCAACAGTTTTCCGAAAGTGATCCGGAATTCCGGCTTTGTGATTTCCACCATCCTCATCAAGATATCCTTCGGTGCCGATGGTCTTGTCGGTCTCGGGCTCATCCTGGGCGGTGTTTTCTTTGGAGTCGCGGTCCTATGGGCGCACAACCTTTTTGAGCGGACCATCACCCATGCTCCGGAATGATGGCTTTAAATTATCAAGGCGATTGAACCAACATGCGGCGGGCGAGTTCTCCGACGATCGCGCTGTAGGTCGGGTAGGAGAGGCGGGTTCTCGCCAAGATGCTCAGCGTCACCCCGGCAGACATTGAAAACGCCAGACCTTGGATCAATTCCAACGCATTCTCACCAATGGCATGAGCACCAAGCAGCGTGCCGGTTTTTCGATCTGCAATCAGTTTAACGAAACCATGCTTGCGCCCATCGATCACGGCGCGATCCAGGGTCGAGTAGTCCGCACGGGCGGAGATGTAGTCAAGTTTTCGCTCTCGCGCCTCGCGTTCGGTCAGGCCAACTCCGGCGTGATCCGGATCGGTGAAGCCGCCACTTGGCAACAACTCGGATTGATGTTCCAACTTTGCCCCAAGCACGGCATTTTCCGCCGCCACCATCGCTTCGAAATGCGCGCCCTGCACCAGCATATCCCGCCCGTGCACATCGCCGGCGGCGAAGATGTGTTCGAGGTTTGTCTGCATGAAGCGATTCACCTTGAGAAAGCCACGTTCCGTTTCCAAACCTGCCGCCTCGATCCCGATATCTTCAAGCGCGGCGGGCCAGCCCAAGCAGAGCAGCACCGCTTCGACCTCGATTTCATGATGGGATCCCGACTTTTTAAAATGCAATCGGCGCATGCCGTTCTCCATTAATTCGATCCGTTCCACCTCTTCGATTTCGGTTACGACCACCACGCCCAGTGCCTCGAACCGCTCGCGTAAGACAGCACTTACCATTTCATCCGCGCTTGGGACGATGGCCGGTGCAACATCAAGGAGCGTTACCTGCGCGCCAAAGGCATTCATGATTGTGCAAACCTGCACTCCGGTGTATCCGCTGCCGATGATCGCAACTGACTTTGGCATCTGCCGGAGCGAGAACAGTTCCTCCGGCACAATGCCAAACTCGACACCATCAATGTTGGGTCGCCTCGCTTTGCCACCCACGCAGAGGATGATTTTTCCAGCATGAAGGTTTCGTTTGGAATCGTGAAGCTGCAAAACATTCGGATCCATGAACCTCGCAGAACCCTCCAGGAAAAGCTCCCCGCCGGATGCGCGGATCAGTTCCGCTGTCTTCTTGTTTGCGTGAACTTCCTGCACCACCTCCTGCACCCGGGCCTGCGTTCGTGACCAAACGAGTTCGGGATCAGATACCTTGATTCCGTAAAGCCCCGCCGTGCGAATATCACGCAGCAACCGGGCCGTCACCGCAAGCACGCGTGTCGGCAC
Organism: Verrucomicrobiales bacterium; assembly: GCA_038221745.1. Classification (GTDB taxonomy): domain Bacteria; phylum Verrucomicrobiota; class Verrucomicrobiia; order Verrucomicrobiales; family Akkermansiaceae; genus Luteolibacter. The sequence continues at coordinate 5,234 of JBBRIB010000015.1, read as the reverse complement.
GCAACCGGTATTCGTGCAGGTCCCACCCATCCGGACCCGGTCGATGAGCCCGACCTGCGCTCCCAGCTCCGCAGCGCGTAGCGCAGCACGCGCCCCGGCGGGTCCGGCCCCGACGACCAAGACATCAAAGCGATTCTCTTCGGTAATGGTTGGCATTTTTGGGAGGGAAATTGGATGAGTTCCAAGAAGAGATGACGTTTCAAAAACAGATTGAAAAAGCCAGGGCGCAAATCAGCCTTGCACCTGTATACGGCATATTCGCTGCTTCGCAACTGACTTCATACGGCCGGGTCTTCCCTTAACCCAATCCATGTTCCCAGATTTAATTCCGCTTGCGGAACTTTGGAGTGCCGGAAGCATCAGCGCTTTCGGGGCGGACCCAGGGGTCTCTCAGAATGCTAATTCTCTGGAAAAAGGCCCCGAGTCCGAAGTTTTTTTGTTTTTGTGAGTTTCTCTCAGAAATCATCTCGCTACCCAAAGCGGTGATGCTCCCCGCGCCCCGAAGGCTCGTGCGCTTTTAATGATGTTCATCGATTCCACGCACCTCAATTGTCCAGTTTCCACTCGGATGGGAGGTTCCACGGCACAAACCACCAACTAAAGAACGAACCGAAGAGCGTGAAGAAAAGACCTAACAACGCCCCAAACCAAACGCCGCGATTTCCCCCGTACGCTTTGATCACCTCATCTGACAAGCGCCGTGGCGGGCTTTGTTTCAAAAGAGTATCGAGATGCATTTTTAATTTTTCCTGTTGATTCACTCGCAAGGAATAGCCACCAACCAAATGAGATGATTCTAGCGGCATCTCTATGAGTGTCGTAGCGGATGAGGAGCGCGGAGATCTGCAGCGGTTCTTTGGCTGCGACGGTCACATACACGCCGCTACAGGGCGGCGCAAATGAGATGCTTGTAGCGGCATCTCTATGAGTGTCGTAGCGGATGAGGAGCGCGGAGATCTTCGGCGGTTCATTGGCTGCGACGGTCACAGACACGCCGCTACAGTGCGGCGCAAATGAGATGCTTGTAGCGGCGTCTCTATGAGTGTCGTAGCTGCTGAAGTGTGCGAAGCTCTTCGGCGGTTCATTGGCTGCGACGGTCACAGACACGCCGCTACAGGGCGACGGTCACAGACACGCCGCTACAGGGCGACGGTCATAGACACGCCGCTACAGGGCGACGGTCATAGACGCGCAGGTGCAGCGGATTTCAGATTTGAAATTTGAGATTCCTTGTGGGGCTGGAGGGAGTTAGGCTATGGGCGATGTTCTTTCCGGAATTTGAATACAAAACATGGCTGGGCCTGGTCGGCTTGATCGCCTTTTACATTTTTGGGGTTTTGCATGTGTTGCATGCGTTGATGCATGTGCGGACTTCGCAAGGGACGATTGCTTGGGTGATTTCCTTGCTGACGGTGCCATTTTTGGCGATCCCGATGTATTGGCTGTTAGGGAGGACACGCTTTTCCAGAAATATCGGTGGACGGCGGGAAAATGATTGTGATCTGCAAAAGCTGGCGGTGGCGATGCGCGAGCGTTTGCATGAGTTCCAGGTGGAGATTCCAGAGGATGATGGGTTCGAGAGGGCGGCGCAGTTTCTGGGTGGGCTGCCGTTTACGCGGGGGAATCAGTTGGAGCTTTTGATCGATGGCGACGAGACGTTCGAGCGGATCTTCGAGGCGATCCGGGAGGCGAAGGAGTATCTTTGTGTGAACTTTTTCATCGTGAAAAATGACAAGCTTGGGATGCGTTTTCAAGAGGCCTTGATCGAGAGGGCCAAGGCGGGGGTGAGGGTGTATTTCCTGTTCGATGAGATCGGCTCGCACAAGCTGCCGCGCCGTTATCTGCGGGCGATGAAGGAAGCCGGGGTGGAATGCCATTCCTTCGGGGTGAACCGGTTTTGGTGGTCGCGCTTGCAGATAAATTTCAGGAACCACCGGAAGATCGTGATCAGCGATGGGAAGACAGCATTCATCGGTGGGCTGAATGTGGGGGACGAGTATCTGGGGCGGGATCAGAAGTTCGGGGAATGGCGGGATACGCATTTGCAGATGCGCGGGCCGACGGTGCAGGCGATTCAGTTGGTGTTTTTGGAGGATTGGTTTTGGGCGTGTGACAAGGTGCCCGAGCTGGCATGGGAAACGGCGGGTGAGGCGGCGGATCAGGTGGCGGCGGTGATTCCAACCGGGCCGGCGGATCCAGTGGATTCCTGGCAATTGATCGTGGCGGAGGCGGCGAATTCATCCCGCAAGAAACTGTGGATCGCATCGCCCTATTTCGTGCCGGATGAGGGCGTGCTGACGGCCTTGCAAGCGGCGGCGATCCGTGGGGTGGATGTGCGGATTCTCATTCCGGAGCGGGCGGATCAGCTGCTGGTGTGGTTGTCGGCCTTTTCCTACTATGAGCAGACGATTCCGTATGGTGTGAGGTTGTTTTGCTACCATAAGGGGTTTCTCCATCAGAAAGTGATGTTGATCGATGAGCGCTTGGCGGCAGTCGGGACAGCGAATTTGGACAATCGCTCGTTCCGCTTGAATTTTGAAATCACTGGATTCTCGACGGACAAGGGGTTTGTCCGGGAGATCGATGAAATGCTGGTGCGGGATTTTTCCTTTGCCCGCGAGGCGAAGCTTGAGGACATCACGGGGAAGTCTTTTCTTTTCCGGGCGGCCACTCGTGCGGCGAGGTTGTTGGCTCCGATTCAGTAAGCTTGGGAAATGTAACACCTGCCATCTATAACCACACCCGCTTCGGAGGTGGCATTCCGAGGAAAATGCCATTCTCAGCGGCTGGCGACGGTAGCGAGATCCGGGCGCTGGCGGATGATGTTCGTGAGCATTTGATTGCAATGGGCGAACTTGGTGCGGCCGGCAAGGATTTCCGCGCTGCGGGTGAATGAACCCCACTGGACGATGGTGATTTCCACATTGCGGCGGCCCCACTGGTTCATGACTTCCTTGCTGGGCTTATAGAGATCCACGGTGCCGGTGCCGGTGAGTGCGGAGCCGTAATCGTCCACGACGTAGAGGTAGGGCAGGCCCTTGATGCGGAAGGTGGTGCCCACCGGGTAAAAGGACCAGTCGGCGGCGGCGCTGCGCACACGGTCGTTGTAGCGGAGCTGGGTGCCGGTTGCATTTTTGCTGCCGTAGATCAGGTGGTCGCACTCGCTGCAAGTGTAGGCGGTGGTGCGAACGATGCGGTTGCGATCACTGAAGGCGTAAACCGGCATGGAATGCTTGTCACGAGGCTTGCCAGTGGCGGCGGCTACGGCGGCTGAGGAGCAGGCAGGGGTATTGAAATTCTCTTTCTTGTAGCCGGCCGCAAAGCCCGACATCGAGCTGCCACCAATCGAGGATTTCGGGATCACCGCCACATTGGAGCTTCCACAATTGGTGAGGAGTGCTGCAACAAGCGAGAGGGTGGCGAGCGAGAAGAGTCTGAATATCATGCGCTAAGGAGATGGTGTTGGAGTGCGCAATTACTTGCGAACGACCGCTCACATACGGGAAAAGGGCGGTGAGGGCAAACTTTTAAACCTATTGTTAGGAAAATCCTGAGAAAGTTCACTGATTACCAATGACTTAAGAAACAACTTTAGTATCGCTTATTCTCTTGGATTCCGAAATAAATTTTAGCGGGTCACTGCTGGCAACCAAGCGCGTGCGCCTGCGCTTCTCTCGGCGGCGGTGTGGAAAAACCCTTCGAGGCCCCTCCTTGAATTAAGATTTGCCACTGCGTCCACAGTCCGCGCCCAACGCCAACGGAAGCCGGCATCACGCAGTCTTACGGGGTCGGCCCAGCGGCTTTTGGTCACGAGTTCGGTCTCGGTATTCATGAAGCGTGCACCGATTTTCAACATCCAGGCCGTGGCGGGCAAACCGAGGGGCATGCCGACAGCCTCGCGGAAGGTTTGCATCCACTCGCGGTTGGTCGGGAATTCCGGGGAGGTCACGTTGATGGCACCATCGAGAAATGGATCGTTGATTGCGAAATCCACCGCTCTCAGGAAATCCTCCATGTGAATCCAGCTGATCCGTTGATTTCCAGAACCCATCGTCCCTCCCAGGCCGTAAGCGGTGAGTTTACGCAACACATCATAGACCGTGGACTGTTCGTTTGCGAGCACCATGCCAATGCGCAGGGCGAGCTTTCGTGTGGCGGCGGGGACATTGGCACCGAAGAACGCGTCTTCCCACGCCTGCGCCACTTGGCAGGAAAAGCCGGCGCCTAGTTCGCCCAGCCAATCGTTCTGCGGTTTATCTTCTGCGTGACGATACCAGGTGGCGGTGCTTGCGTTGAGCCAGGTCTTCGGTGGCAGCTTGCATGCTGCAATTGCCTCACCGATCACTCGCGTGGTATCCACCCTGGATTCCATGATTTGCTGACTGTTCTTTGCGTTGTAGCGGCAGTTCACACTGCGCCCTGCGAGATTGATCACGGCTTCGGCCCCCTCTAGGGCGAGCGCCCATGGGCCAAGAGTTCTTCCATCCCATTCCAAAAACATCCCGTCGCCGCTCCAGCCTTCACGGCTGCGGGCGATGGCCACCACTTCCTTGCCATTCCGGGCGAAGTGGCGGCAGAGGTATCGGCCAAGAAATCCGTTGGCTCCAAAGATCACAATGATGGGACTCATAATTTTTCGTTTTGTTGTTTCCGTCTATTCCGATTTTTCAGGAAAATCTGAAAGATAGGGTTAAATTTTTTTAGCTGAGAAGTTTCGTGGCCAATTGGATGGCGAGGCCATGTTTCATGGAGGAGACGCGATCCGACATTTTCGAAGCAAATCCGACAAAGTCCTCCAACTCCCGCATCTGCTCATGGAAGGCTTTGCCTTCCAGAGTATTGATTCCCTTGCTCTCCGCCGCGCATTTGCTGAGGATGGCAAGGGCTGGCTCGATTTCCCGGCGTTTCCTTTCACGGGCCACGATGGTGAAAATCTGCCAAACATCCTTCTCCGCTTCAAAAAACTCCCGGCGCTCGCCTTTTTTCACCACCACCCGGATGAGGCCCCATGCCACCAGCTCTTTTAAATTGGAGTGGGCGTTGCCGCGGCTGATCTCCAGCTCGACCATCACCTCATCCGTGGTGATTGGCGAGGGTGCGGTCATCAGCAGAGCGTGGATCTGGGCCATCGTCCGGTTGATGCCCCACTGAGTCCCGAGAGCACCCCACTGCGCCACGAATTCATCGCGCGCCTGCTTTAGTTTCTCGGTTTCCTCGCTCACGTTTTCAATAAA
>JBBRIB010000014.1:0-17521 GCA_038221745.1 Verrucomicrobiales bacterium | reverse complement strand
CGCAAGGATTTGGGCAAGGCAAGGTCCGGCCTTACGCCTGCGGAGGAGCGCATTTCCTTGCAGGGGGATAAGATGCCCTTTGTGGGTGATAGCCAGGATTGGAAATATGTGACCAACACGATGGAGGCACGGGAGGGATTTGCAGAAGACTCGAGGGTGTTCCTCCCTAACGAAGCGATTGCCAAGCTGTGGGGGAAAATTGAGGAGAACCCATAAGTATGGAAACGCCTGTTAAGTATTTTTATGGGGAAACCCTGCGCTGGGGCTTTGGCTTTGAGAACCCAAACAAGGCGGCGGTGTTGTTTGCTTGTGCATTGCCATTACTCTGGTGGGGATGGCTAGCCGGGTGGAGGATACGAAACCGAATCATTCGTGCCTTGGCTTTGGTCGCAGCGAGTGCTGCCATTCTTGGAGCCACTTACTGTCTGTGTATGACGTTTTCACGAGGCGGCTTGGTGGCAGCGGGTGCTGCTGATGTGTATCTGTTCGGATATGCGTGGTGGGATGAGTGGAGGCTGCGCCTCACAAATGCTGGTTTGCGAGGGTGCTTTGGAGTTCAGCAGGCGGGACGCCCACTGGCCAAGACAGCCGGGACGGCTGTCCTCCCTGCGACAAATCATGCCGCGCACGAGCATGAACCACGACCAAGGGGAAAGTGGATACTGAGCGGCTTGCTAGGTTCTGGCATGATGGTCTGCGTGCTCTGGACAGGGCTTGGCGAACGCTCTGCCACTGCCGTGGGTGGCGATGCGTCAGTAGGCAACAGGGTGGTGCTGTGGAAAAGCGCTTTGCAAATGTCTGTGGAAAACCCGCTGGGATTTGGTGCGGGAAAATCCGGTGAGCAATTCATGCAGTGGTATCAGCCGCTGGAGCGGGATGAAGGCTATCGTACGATGGTGAATAGCTACCTCACGTTTCTGGTGGAGCGAGGCTGGTTCTGGTCCACGTTGCTAATCTTGGGATTTCTGGTGTTTTGGGTTTGGACGAAACCATCCGGTGAGGGCCTCCTGGCTGCCGCCCTGCGTGCTTCCATCATTGGTTTCATGGGCGCGGGTCTTTTGAGCACGACGATGGAAGAATGGAAGTTATGGATTTTTCCAGTGGTCTGCATTTTGAAGTGATCGGTGACACAGGCTGACGCGATTAAAGAATGGGGTATGCCTACCCTCAAAGCCCGGACTTATTGCCGTGACGCCACAAGCATGTGGGTAGATGCTAGAGGAAGCATCTACTCATTTCCTTAGGATGGGCCTGTATGGGCGAAGCTAATGAGTCACTGTCTCGCCCCCCTGGGCCCACGCTTCGGCAGTTACTATGCGGCCATCTTCCGCAGATTCATGATTTACCTGGGGAAAATCCGCCGCGAGTTCCGCCACCACCACCGCTGGTATAATGTGGCTGAGTCCCATGATGAGTGGAGTTACCTGTCGCAGGTGGCGCTGTGCCAGTACAGCTGTGGCTTCGTGACGTAGCGCAACTGCCGTCGTGTAGAGCATGGAGTAGGCGGTAGATGCCAGGGCAAGAGCGGTGTAGTCGTCACGCAGAATCCGAGAAACAGGATGTTTACGCACTTTTCCATACAACCCCGCCAACTGGCCCACTGCGGCCGCAATAGTTTCCTTGATCACACCGGCACCGCTGCCGAGCGACTCGGAAAGCTCGGCAAGGGCGCTATTGCGATTGGCGGTGGAAGAAAGAAGCTGGCGAAGAAAGGCGGCCGACTCTGGGCTGTTAGCTACTTCATCGTCTTCGATCTGGCGGGCAACGGCCTCTTTGATATCCCGCTCCAGGGCGAGTACATCGTTGACGTACATAAGCAAGGTATCTTCGGATTTCGTTTTGGTCATAATAATATTAGAATGGAGTATTGGAAAATCAGGCGCTGCGCCTTAGGGTGAAACGGTAGAGGGCCAGCAAGATCATCGCGCCAATCACGGATGCAATGAAGCCTGCTGCTTCTCCTTCCCGATAAAGCCCGATCAACCGTCCGAGGAAACCACCTACGAAGGACCCCACCAGCCCCAGGAGTATGGTGACAAGCCATCCTCCGGGATCTTTTCCAGGCATGAGAAGTTTAGCAATTACTCCGACAATGAGGCCGATGATGATGGTGGAAATGATACTCATAAATGAACATGGGAGTTAAATTGAAGTTGCGACCCGCACAAGCAACGCCCAGAGGCGTGCCTATCGCTGGAAAGCAACCCGAAGTTGTCAAATCGGAAGGCTATTGCAAATGGGGTATAACCCTACTCCGAAGACCCAAACCTCAAGGATTTGAAACGAGGGCACGGGGCCATTCCACATCACACCGGTGAGTGCGGGAGGCTTTACGGTAGATGCCCAAGGAAAAGCAAGGATCGTTACGTCAAAATTAGGCCCAAGGGTTTCCGCAGACCGATGGCAACGGGGAGGCTGGACAGGATTCCGCCGAGGGCCGCACCCATGAGCAGGGGAAGGCCGTCTCCCCCGATGAGGGTATCCGCAGAGCGGAGCCAAACCATGTTCATGGCTTCGAGTTGCATGAAATTCACCGAGATTGTTAGAGCGAAAAATCCCAGGAGCACTCCAACAAGAGCCAGTAGGGTATTTTCGATAAGAGCATGCAAGAACAAGGATAAGGAACCGATCCCGAATGAGCGAATCAAGGCGAGAAGATAACGTTCTTCGCGGAACTCCATCCACGTGAGGCTACCAAAGACCAACCCTAGAACAGCAGCAGAACCCACAGTGATCCAGATCAGGGCTTGAGCCTGGATTGCGCGGATTTTTTTGAGTTCCAACAGGATTTGAAGGTTGCTCTGAATGAAAATCCGTTTCGCTTCGAGCCTCGAGAAAGCATTTGTGACCTGATGAGCTTTTTGGACACCTTCAATCGATTTTGCCTTGAAGACGACCGTTTGAGTGTAGCCTCTTATGAAGATTGCGGAGAGACGATCAATTCCACCGATCAAGCCTTCCCTTCGATTGAGAAGCAGCGCTTCATCGGTGGATGGACGGCGGACGACGGCCTCTGATGAGAAATCATCGATTTGAAATTCCAATCGTTGATTGATAGGGGCTGCTGAATCGAGCAGATAGATATCATCGACCATTCCATGTTCTTCAGGATTCTCCACGCCGATGATGGGCAGGCGCATGCCGTTTTCAACTTCAGCAAAGGCAGCGGCCTGAAAGTAGATGAGAACCTCACCGTCCAGGGTTTTCCAAGCGCGTGAATCAGTGATTCCGGCTTGAATTTTCGCAAGGGCATCTTCTTTGGGAACTGTTTCAGTAATGATGCATGTGAGAATATCGCGGTCGGTCAAACGCTTATCGATCTGTTTACCGAGTTCTTTGGTGCCGAGAATGATGAAGGCTCCAAGAATCCCCAACAAACCCGCGATGACGAGTTTGCTGAGTAGGGACAAAGGCTGCTCAAGCCATCGCCTCGAACTATTTTGCCAAAGATAGAAGTGTATGAAAATCAACCAATTCATTAGCGATGTCTTCCAGGCGGTGATCATGTGTTGCGGTGACGCAAATCGTTTTTCCGGAGGAGGTGAATTCTTTAACGGCGTTCTTGATGATGGCGGTGTTGTCATCATCAAGTCCGGATGTGGGTTCATCAAGGAACAGCACCTTGGGTTGCTTCGCAAGGGCGCGGGCGACGGCCACGCGCTGGCGTTGGCCGCCGGAAAGTTGTTCCACGCGGCGTTTCCGTAGATCCCAAAGGCCGAGGGTTTCCAGCCATTTTTCCGCCGAACTCCAAGGGGTGCAAGCGATTTGAGAGGACAACTGCAGGTTTCGCTCAACCGATGCAAGCGGAAGCAGGTTGAGGTTTTGAAAAACAAACGAAAGCTCTTTGCGATAGAATTCCCGACTTCCCTGTTTGAGCAATCCTTCGGTTTCGATGCATCCTGCGGTGGGAGCGAGCATGCCGGCGGCAAGACGAAGAAGTGTGCTTTTTCCACATCCTGAATAGCCGCGGAGGAGGGTCATGTGATTCCTGAATTCAAGATTCAAACGGCTGAAGACCGGCTGTTCGGCTCCAGGGTAGCAATAGGATAATTGTTTGCAGCTAATCTTCATCGGGCTTGAGGATCACAAGGTCTCTTGGCCCGACGTAGGTGACTTTAGACCCTACCCAGCGTTTCTCGATGAACTGCGCCCACCCGTTTTTGTTGATCTCCTCGGGAAATTTGAAAATGAGATCGGCCTTGGGGACGATCCGCCCGGGTTTTGGCAATGCTTTCTGGATCTGCAGCATGCGGGTCCCGTTTAGACTTTCAGGAATCGCCTGATCGCTTGCTGGAGGATTGATGCTGAAGATGATGATTCTTGCGTTACGTGCCATCGATTGTTCGCTCAATGTTTCGAAGTAGGTGCCTTGATAGGCCCTGCCATCCTCGCCGGTGATCTGAATGGCAAGTTCTTCTGCGATTGCGTTACGAAGACGTGGATCGGTGAGTTCCAGACGGGCTTCGGCGGTGCCATCCTTGATGATTCTAGCGGCGAGGCTGTCGGGCTTCAGGATTTCATTGGTCTCGATGGAAATTCGCCCAGAAGCAGGTGCGCGTATCTCAGAATTCCTTTGGAGTTGTTCGTGTTCGTATTCAGCTTTTTCAATTTCGAGATCCAAAGCCCGGGTTTCGTTTTGAATCGCAACATCGAAGTAATCGCTATCGAGCTTGTTTCGGGAGATTTCGAGTTCTTGCTGTATTCCGGCGCGTTCGGCATTCAGGCGTTTGGCGAAATTGGATCCCAGCAGTTTATTTTCTGTTTCTGTAAGGGTCATTCCCGCGATCTGGACTTCTATTTCCGCGATGGAGGTTTGAAGCGCTTTCTTTTTATCCTGAATCGCCGCCTGGATGTCCTTGAGGGAGTTTTGATATTTGTTTTTTTTGAGGTCGAGCTCGCGGGCGGAGAGTTCTATTTTTTTTGAGTCAGTGAGGCAGATGATTTGGTCCTCCTTCACGATCTCACCGGTTTTCACCCGCCAGTCGAGTGTGCCGAGAGTTTTGACTTCTATTTTCACAAAAGGGTTGATTGCGATCTCGCCAATTGCCGCCCCCAACCAGACACGATCCTGCTTTGGGAAATCCGCCAATGCCCCAAGATCAGGGTGCGTTTGTGCTTCTACCGGGCTTTGAAGAACGAAGCAAGCGAGAATGAAATATGGAAACTTTCTATAAATCATGACGTGATCTTTTTCTCCATTGTTGATCATCCCAGAGCCATATTTCAAGGTCAAGCTGTTCTTTGGCTTGATCCACCGCTTCCAAAGCGCGCACCGCATCCCTCACGGCGGTGATGGTGGCAACGGCTGACCCTCCCGATGTCTGACTGCGGATGGTTTTGAGCCGCTCCGAGGCGAGCGTTCGCTTGATGAGAAGTTGCTGGTAGCGATGTTTTAGCCTGAGCCATTCCCGGGTTTCCTGGTCCAGGCGCAACCTCAAGCTCTCTTTGACGAATTGTGTGTTTTCTTCTGCGGTGCGGACGGATTCGATATCCCGTCCCGTAAACTCATAGGTCTTCGAAAGACCACCGAAAAGGGAGATTTGTTCCGAATTGATATCGCCAATTGAGCTATCCGAGCGGCTGTCGTAGATCGTGGGGCTGGATCCCGAGACTGAGAATGAAGGCCAGCGTTGGAGCTTGATGCCTTTCTCCCTGAGCAAGGCTCCGACAATCTGATAGGCTGAGAGTCTAACCGCAAGTTGCCCGTAGTTTGTTCCTGGCACGAAGCGCTGGATCTTTCCTTCGTAACTGATCCGGGGGCGGGTTGAGGAGATCGGAATCGGCTGGCTGCCCGGCAGATTCAAAAACTGTGCAAGCTCGGCTTGGTTCGCTTTGAAATTCTCAAGATCCGATGCGTTTGAATCGAGCTTCGATAGTTCGCTTTGGATATTTGTCTGCTCAAGATCTTTTGTTAGCGGGTTCCTTGAAGTAAGCCGGTATGAACGTTCGAATTTTGAAAAGATCCGATAGAGGGAAATCACCTGGCGGCGTTGGGCGAGTTCAAGGCTATCCTCACTCTCCAAACAACTCAGGCCGTTTTCGAGAGCTTTCGCCTGCTCTGTGAAAGGATTGGGGATGACAAGTGGAGCCACGAGGGCTGTGTTGATGTCTGAGAATGACAGGCTGCCGAGTTCGGCGAGGCTGGTTTGGAGATTAGAATAAAATCCCAGACGTGGCAGCCATGTTTTCCATTGCTCGTCGCGTTGTTTGCGGAGCTGCTCGTTGCGCAGGCGGAATTGTTTGAGATAGGGGCTTCTTTCTTCCATAATGGAGACCGCCTGTTTCCAACTGAGTGACATTGCCTCACTGGATTCGTTCAGCCTGAGAATTTCGAGAGTTTCGTTGGAACTCTCGGATCGCGCTGAAGCCAGGCGACCTTCGAGGTTTTTCGAAACACAGCCTGTGGAATACAAAAAGGCGAAAAATGTTACGATCAGCGAGCTCAGTATCTTATTCTCCATAAAACATCGAACTCACCGTCTCAGGCACTCCAGATGGCACGCTCTACCACCCTCGTCAAACCGGATGGAGCTAAAGGTTGGTAAAGGGGTCTTGTAAGAAGGTTCCAGTAGCCCCGTTCGAGTCCACGAAAGTCCCGCCGTCTGAACCCACAAAAGTCATCGTGTAAACCACACTGGAGGGCACCGTGGTCGGCGGGACAGTTGGAGGGACTACCGGAGTATTATAGTTGATGACAAGCTTGGCCAAGCTTCCACCTGTGCGAGCGTAAGAATAGGTTCCTTGTGCACCGAGAGCTCCGTTTGCGTCATCAACTAGGAGAGTGCCTGATTCTTCGGGTCTTTCAACTCCGGGAATCGCTGGCCCTGCACCCGTAACGAAGCGGAATGCCACCCTCCTCGCAAGATCAGAGCCATCAAAATCCACCGTGCGCGTGGTGAGGGCAGGCCAGACGATTCTTGTTGGAGTATTACTGTCTATGCTATCGTAGGGATCATATCCGGTGGGCAATCGCGCTGTGAAGAGCGAAATCTGGGCATCGATTGTATCAAACTCAATTGGGCTTGCCGTGCTAGTTGCAGGACCCATGCCCTCGAATGAGCTTTGGTAGATGTAAGCCGATCTCACACGTGTAGTGTTAACAGTGAGAAAACCATTGTTATCCACAAAAAGGACATCCAGGATCAGATTGGTCGCCAAACCCAGTCGTCCTCCCCAAAACATGTCCGCTTGTCCTCCAACGGGTGTGGGTGAGGCTGCGGTGGCAAGAGGCCATGGGTAAACCTGGCCGTTGCCAAAAGTCAACGTGACCCTGCCTGTGTCCACACCTGTCCTGAGGTAGGTGTATCGCGAGGTGGTAAGCGCCACTGGAAGCTCTACGGTGAAGCCAAGGTTGCTGGTTCCAGCCGGAATCGCCAACCTGAAGTTCTGCGCCCTGCGCGTGAAGACGAACGCTCCCGACTCGTTATCCCGAGTTCCCGCTCCTCTTACAAAGTCTAAATCAAACGAATTGAAAAGCCTCATCGTGACCCCTTCAAGTGACTGAGGAGCGACGACGTTCTCTTCACCGTCATCTCCGCCCCCACCACCGCAACTTGTAAGACAGATAGCGGCTGCTGAGACCAAAAGGAAAGACCTTCCCGCTTGACCAAATTTTTGATGACTTGTGAAGAAATTGGCTACGTTTGTGACTAAATTCATTGGAAAGATCGATGGTTTTTCGGGCTGGTGGGGAAGGTTGCTTAGGGTGACATTAGCCGTCAAGTCCCAAAAATGGGGATTTTTGGAATATTCCTTTTCGGTTCATTGCGACTTGATTCCTTTTGCCCGGTTGTGAATCTACCGGGACTTTACCAGGAGTTTAGCTGTATGGTCCAAGCACACTTGAATATAACAACTTCCCGAATTGGCGTGCATTTCGATGCGAACTACGAGCGGCATGAGACGGGCGCACTTCATCCGGAATCGGCAAAGCGCTATCGGGTCTTGAGCGAGGCACTGGAGGAGCTACCTGAGGAAATCCGACGCTTGCCGGGCAGGCGGGCGGAGGAGGCGGAGATTCTGTTAGTCCACGATCATGCTTATTTAGAGAGTGTGATTGAAGATTGTAAGGGTTTCGCGGGAGTTTTAAGGACGGGGGATACGGCGATTTGCCGGGAGAGCTACGAGGTGGCGCTGGCGGCGACGGGAGCGTTACTCGCGGCAGCGGATGCGGTGATGCGGGGTGAGGTGGTTTCAGCGTTCTGTGCGGTGCGCCCGCCCGGGCACCACGCCACGCCCACGCGGGGGATGGGGTTTTGTATTTTCAATCATGTGGCGGTGGCGGCGCGGTATTTACAGGCGCGGCATGGGGTGAAAAAAATCGCGATCATCGATTGGGATGTGCACCACGGAAATGGGACGGAGGCGGTTTTTCTGGAAGATCCGAGCGTGTTTTATGTCTCGCTGCATGAGAAGGACATTTACCCGTTCACCGGTCCTGCGAGCGAGCGCGGCCGGGGCGCTGGCGAGGGGGCGACCTTGAATATTCCCTTGCCGGGAAACTCGGATGGCAATCGCGCTCTGGTGGAGTGGTCGGAGCAATTGGAGCCTGCGTTGGTGGCCTTTGCCCCGGAATTTCTGCTGATTTCCGCAGGATTCGATGCAAGGAAGGATGACCCGATCGGCGGGTTGCGCTGGGATGATGAAACGTTTGCGGAAATGACCCGGCGGGCCGTAATGCTGGCGGAGCGGTTTTGCCAGGGGCGCATTGTTTCAGTGCTTGAGGGCGGCTACAATCCGGCGGGTTTAGCCTCGGCGGCGGTGGCGCATGTGAGGGCGTTGGCGGCCAGATGATAGAAAATTCCGCATTTGAGACTTCTCAAGTCGGCTGGTTTTTTCAAACACTCGGGCATGCCGGAAACCGAAATGCCGCCTTATGTTTTGCAGCTGATGATTTTCCTTTCGCTGATCCTGTTGTTGCTCGGGATTCAAGTCATCGTGTGCGTGCGAATTGCCGGGCGAATCAAGCAACTGGGAAACCGGCTCGATGGGATTTCAAAGAACCCGGTTTCTCATGAAAACGAGCCAAGCCATGCGGAAACCTCTGCTGGGGGCGCGTTTGAGGCGTTCCTGGGCGAAGACGCTGCCCGCCGTGCCATGCCAAAGGCGGAGCAGTTCTCTGCTTACCGAAAATGGCGGCAGGAAAAGGGCATGAATTGGTCTAACTCTTGAGAGTGGTTCTCAATTGGCTGGCTTTCTAGCGTCGCCGACACAAAATCTGTCAAATTTTCCTTTTTCGCATTGCAAGGCGAGACTCCATTTGCATCCTACCGCCGTCCCGATGTCTCGTAAAAAAGATTTCGGTTCACGCTTGTGAAAAATTTCACAAGCTCCACCTTCCTGCATCGCACCGCCCGTTCTATGGCAAATATTTTCCCTCGTTGGTCCAATCTCCTGCCCCTTAAAATCGCTGTTTGCGCTGGTGCTGCCGCATCGGGCGTAGCATTAGCATTCGCTTATTATGCGACTCCTAAAACTCTCACGGTGGGCTATCAACCGAGCCAACCGATTCCGTTTTCCCACAAAATCCACGTCGATCAACTCGGGATGGACTGCCGCTACTGCCATTCTTTCGTGGATGTGGCCGGCCACTCGAATGTGCCAGGCAGCAACACCTGCTGGAACTGCCACCAGCATGTCCAACGTGAGAGTCCCAAGCTGGCACCGCTGCACCGTTCGATGGATGTGAACTTCCCGGGCTACGACGGAAAGCCAATCGAGTGGGTGCGGGTCCACAAAGCTCCAGATTACGTATATTTCAACCATTCGGCGCACGTTAATCGCGGGATTTCCTGCCAGAGTTGCCACGGCGATGTGAACAAGATGGAAGTTGTTTACCAAGCGGAGTCCCACTCGATGGGCTGGTGCCTCGATTGTCACCGCGCTCCGGAGAAAAACCTCCGCCCGCTCGAGGAGGTTTATAATTTCGCCTACGACGCGGAGACATACCTCGCGAACAATCCGCACCTGGGCAAAGCCGGGATCAAGACTACCGAGCAGCTCGGTTTGAAACTCAAGGAGGAGTTCATGATCAACCCCAAGCAGTCCTGTGCCACCTGCCACCATTGATTCCATCGCCCGCTTTTTTGAAATTCACATTTTTCGCAGTTTAATATGAGCAAACGCATTTTGCAGCACCCCGAAGTTCCCGCCGACGAGACTACAGTGTCCTGGCGCAGCGCCGGGCAGCTCGAAGACACCGCAGAGTTCCGGCAATGGCTTGACCGTGAGTTTCCCCGCGCGGCTGCCGAGATGGTGGATGAAGATGATGCGGAAAATTCCCGGCGTTCGTTCCTGAAAATCATGGGGGCCTCCACCGCCCTTGCTGGATTCGGCATGGTTGCCTGCCGCCGTCCGGAAACCTACATCGTCCCTTACACCAAGGCTCCTGAGTGGGTGATTCCTGGGAATGCGACCTATTATGCATCTTCCATGCCGCGTGCCACAGGGGCCACGCCTCTGGTCGTCACGACCTTTGAAGGCCGTCCCACGAAGCTTGCGCCGAACCGCCTGCACCCGGATTCCGAAGGCACCGATGCATTTGCTCAAGCGTCCATCCTCGATCTCTACTCGCCCTCACGCTCACGTAAGTTTGTCCAAGCCGGCAAACTCGGCAAACGTGAGGATTTCCAAACCGCTCTCAACGCCCTCGCTGCCGACCAATCCGCGAAAATCGGCTTCCTCTTCGGTGCGGATGACAGCCCGACGCGCTCCCGCCTCGGCAAGGAACTCGCTGCGAAGTTCTCCGCTGCGAAATTCTACCAATATGAGCCACTGATCAGCGATGCCCACACGCTCGCCCTCGGCGATGGAGTGAAACTCGTTCCGGATTTTTCTAAAGCGGACCGCATCCTCTCACTGGATTGTGACTTCGCAGGCAATGATTCCCAGGGCCCCGTCACACCGTTCTTTGATCGTCGCAAGCCCGAAGGTAAAGACTACAGCAGCGCGCCGGAAGCCGCGAAAATGAACCGCCTCTACCAAGTAGAAGCGGCGTTCACCCTCACCGGCGGCGTGGCAGACCACCGCTTGCGGATCGCCCCGAGCCAAGTGGCCGTCATCGCCGCGCAAGTCGCCCGTGAACTCGGGGTCGCCGTTTCCGCCCCCGAGCTTACCGATCCGAAGCACCTGGAGTGGGTCAAAGCCCTCGCCGCAGACCTCAAGGAAAATGCTGGGAAATCCGCTGTCATCGCTGGTTCGCGCCAATCCGTGGCCGTGCACCAGATCGCCCTCGCGATCAATCTCGCCCTCGGTAACATCGGCGAAGGTAAACCGCTGAGCGCCGTCCAGACCGGCATCCAAGGCCTCGGCACTCTCGCCACCCTCAAGACTGACATCGATTCCGGAGCCATCGAGACGCTCGTCCTCCTCACTCCGGCGAATCCGATCTACGATGCGCCTGCGGATTTGAAATTTGCCGAATCGTTCGCCAAGCTCGAAACCAGCATCCATCTAGGCATCCGCACCGATGCCACTGCCCATGCCTCCACCTGGCATGTTCCTGGGGCGCATTACTTGGAATCCTGGTCGGATGCGCGCACCGCCAACGGTGTTTATACTGTGGTCCAGCCGATGATTTTACCGCTCTACCCGGATTGCGTTTCCGAAGTCGAGCTGCTCCTCGCCCTGCTTTCCGCCGATGGGAAACTGCTGAATGGCGAAGGCGAAAAAGGCGCGGCATCGCCCTCCTACGGTGCCGTCCGTGCCACCTTCGCCGCCCTCGGTGGGGAAGGGGATAGCGCATGGAAAGTTTTCTTACGTGATGGTTTCCTTGCGGGTTCGAAATACCCCGCTGCGAGCCCTCAGGCCACTGCCGCCACCGTCGAGAAATCCGCCGCTCCCGCCACCAATTCACTCGAAATCATCTTCGCCGCAGACTCCTCGATTTTCGATGGCCGCTGGATCGATAACGGCTGGCTGCAAGAAGCGCCCGATCCCATCACCAAGCACACCTGGGACAACGCCGCGCTCATCGCTCCGAAGACTGCCAAGGATCTCGGTATCTACGACCAAATCATTTCCGTCGAGCCGGTCACCTCCGTGCTGGGCATCAAAAGCGCCTTCGCCAAAACCGGCCCCGATGGTGAAGGCGAGCATCGCCAACAGCCGATGATCGAAATTTCCGTCAACGGCCAAACCCTCGAAATCCCTGTCCTCCTCTCCTTCGGTCAAGCCGAAAACACCCTCGTCATCCCGCTCGGCTACGGCCAAGGCTTCGACAAGGATGATGAACTCAAGCGCGACACCAAAAACCAGAACCACGTCGGCCTCGTCGGGGTGAACCGTGGTTTCAATGCCTATCCGCTGCGCACCGCCGCCACCGCTTATCTCGCCACCGCTGCCACCGCGAAGCCGACTGGGAATCGCTACTCAATGGCGCTCACCCAAGAACACAGCGCCATGTATGGCCGTGCGCTTGCCCGCGAGATTTCCACGATGGAAGACGAGGTGAAGGGTAAATTCGAGGATCAGCTCCGCAACGTCCCCAAGCAAGGGAACGACTCCCATGCCCCGCCGAACGTCTATCTCTACAAGCCGGAAGACCGCGACGGCAAACCCCTCATCAATGACCCGCTCCACCAGTGGGCGATGTCGATCGATCTTTCCTCCTGCACCGGTTGCAATGCTTGTCTCGTCGCCTGTCAGGCGGAAAACAACATTCCCATCGTCGGCAAGGACCAAGTCGCCCGGGGTCGTGAAATGCATTGGATCCGCATGGATCGCTACTACGCCGCTCACAAGGAGAACACCTTCGATGACGGCAATCCCGAGCTCATCCCGCAGCCCGTCGCTTGCGTGCAATGCGAATCCGCCCCCTGCGAAACCGTCTGCCCGGTCAATGCCACCATCCACACCGAAGATGGCCTGAACGCAATGGCCTACAACCGCTGCATCGGCACCCGCTACTGCGCGAACAACTGCCCCTACAAAGCACGCCGTTTCAATTATTTCGACTACAACAAGCGCAACCCGCTCATCGCCAACAATCTTTACAAAGGTCCATTCGGCGAGACCCAACGCGGCGAGGCACCTCACCTCCAGAAGAACCCGAACGTCACTATCCGCATGCGCGGGGTGATGGAAAAATGCACCTATTGTGTCCAGCGCCTCAAGGATGCCGTCATCCGCCAAAAGCGTGGTCAAAAGCAGGGCGTGCTCGAGTCCGGCAAGCCATCCCTCGAATTCAAAGTCACCACGGAAACCCTCCGCATCCCGGTGGATTCCGTCAAAGTCGCCTGTCAGGACGCATGCTACGCCGGTGCCATCACCTTCGGAAATCTTCTGGACGACAAAAAGTCCGCGATGGGCCGCACCAAGCACATCGCCCGGAATTACGACCTCCTCAACTACGTCGGCACCCGCCCGCGCACCAGCTACCTGGCCCGCGTCAAGAACCCGAATCCGAAAATGCCTGATGCCCTGTTCGTCGGCAAGGCCACCATCAACATGGTCTGATCCCAGTATTTCAGCCTTTCAGTTTTCAGCATTTACCTCATCATGGCAACCACCACCGAAACCGCACCCGAGAAGGCCCACACCGGGGTCAAGCTCCCCGTGCTTGAGCGCGAGAAGCTCATTCTCAGCGGCCGTTCCTACCACTGGATCACCGAGCGCATCTGCGGCGTTCTTGAAAACAAGCAACCGTTGCTCTGGTGGTTGCTTTTCATCCCATCATCGCTCATCGCCCTCATCGGCGTCGGCGGTGGTTTGACCTATCTTGTTTCGACGGGCGTCGGCGTCTGGGGCATGTCCAACCGGGTTTTCTGGGGTTTTGATATTACAAACTTCGTGTTCTGGATCGGTATCGGCCATGCCGGAACCCTGATTTCCGCGGTGCTTTTCCTCACCCGGCAAAATTGGCGAACGTCCATCAACCGCGCGGCCGAAGCCATGACCATTTTCGCCGTGATCTGCGCCGGAATTTTCCCGGCCTTCCACGTCGGGCGCGTCTGGTTCGCTTGGTTCCTCGCACCGGTGCCGAATGCCAACGCCGTCTGGCAAAACTTCAAATCGCCCCTGCTATGGGACGTGTTCGCGGTTTCCACCTATTTCACCATCTCGTTGATCTTCTGGTATCTCGGCATGGTTCCCGACCTCGCCACCATCCGCGATCGTTGCAAGCCCGGCCTGCGCAAGTTCCTCTACGGCGTCTTCGCCATGGGTTGGCGCGGTGGCAACCGCCAGTGGAGCCACTATGAAATGGCTTACCTCCTGCTCGCCGCCCTTTCCACCCCGCTCGTGCTTTCAGTGCACTCCGTCGTCTCGTTCGACTTCGCCACCTCCGTCGTCCCCGGTTGGCACACCACCATTTTCCCGCCTTACTTCGTCGCCGGTGCCATCTTCGGTGGCTTTGCGATGGTGCTCACGATCATGATTCCTGCCCGTTTCATCTACGGTTTGCAGGATCTCATCACCATGAAGCACATCGACAACATGGCGAAAATCATCCTCCTCACCGGTACCATCGTCGGCTACGCCTATCTGATGGAGCTCTTCGTCGCGTTCTACTCCGGCGCGATCTATGAAATGGATGCCTTCAAGTTCCGCATCGCCGGCCCGTATTGGTGGGCCTATGCCGCCATGATGAGTTGCAACGTGCTTTCTCCCCAGGTCTTCTGGTTCAAAGCCTGCCGCGAAAATCTCTGGGTCATCATGATCGTGGCGATGTGTGTGAACGTCGGAATGTGGTTCGAGCGCTTCGTGATCATCGTCACCACCCTCGCCCGCATGTGGCTGCCAGGTGATTGGAAAACCTATAGCCCAAGCCCCGTCGAATTGATGACCTTCGTCGGCACCATCGGCCTCTTCCTCTCGCTCTTCATGCTCTTCCTTCGGTTCCTGCCTTGTATCAACATCGCCGAAGTCAAATGGACCCTGCCTGAGTCCGATCCACACCACGACGACCTCGAACACCACCCGGATCCCGGCGTGGCAAGAGAAGCCGCCTATCAAAAGGAACTCGTCTGAATTCCCCATCTGAAATCTCAAATCTCCAATCTCCAATCTAAAAAGTGAGCACCACCCGCAAACGCGTTTATGGCTACCTTGCCGAGTTCAAGAGCGCCTCGGCACTCTACAAGGCCGCGGAGAAAATCCGTGATGCCGGATTTAAAAAATGGGATTGTTATTCGCCCTATCCGATTCACGGCCTTGATGGCGCGATGGGCCTCAAGCGCTCGATCCTGCCATGGTTCGTCTTCTTCGGCGGCGTCGCCGGATGCGCCACGGCCTTTGCCCTTGCTTACTCCACTCAAGTCGTCATCTACCCGACCATCGTGCAGGCAAAACCAGCGAACATCTTCACCGTCCCGGCGTTTTTCCCGATCATGTTCGAGCTGACGATTTTGTTTTCCGGCTTCGCCACCCTGTTCGGTTTGCTCGGCTTGATCCAGCTGCCGCGCCTCAATCACCCGCTCTTCGCCAGCCGTCAATTCCACCGCGCCACCGATGATGGCTTCTTCCTCGCCATCGAGGCCCGCGATCCGAAATTCAGCCCCAATGCCACCCGTGATCTGCTCTCGGAGATCGGCGGGGCGAACATCGAACTCGTCGAAGAAGAAGACACATAAGGCGCTCTTAATTCTCAAATCTCAAATTTCAAATCTCACCACTAGATGCGATACTTTTTCCTCATTTACGCGCTCATCGCGTTGCTCGTCGTCGGGATCTTCGGAATCCGCGGCCAGAAGTTCATCAAGCCACCTGTGAGGATTTTTCCAGACATGGATGAGCAGGATAAACTCAAGGCCCAGAAACCGGACCCCTTCTTCGCAGATGGCCACGGCGGGCGCCTTCCCGTCACCCAATCCCAGCCACGTGGCTTCAACCAAGAGGGAGCCACCACCATCGGCGGCATTCCTGAATACGAATTCGGCGGCCAAAGCGGATATTATTACACCGGCCATGTGGGTGATTATTTCGGCAACGGGATGCCCGAGGAACTCGGTCTCACCGCTGAAAACACCTCCCAGCTCATCAAGCGTGGCCAGGAACGCTTCGGTATTTATTGCGCCATCTGCCATGGTAAGTCGGGCGATGGTATGGGTATCACCGGCCAATACGGGGTCCCTGCGATTGCGAATTTTCACTTGCCAATGTTCAATCATGCGACCTATCCCGATGGCCGTGTTTACGAAGTCATCACTCTTGGCAAAGGCCAGATGAGTGGCTATGGCGCGAACATTCCCGTGAGAGACCGCTGGGCCATCGTCGCCTATGTCCGAACCTTGCAAGCGGCCAAAGAAGCCACCACCGCAGCCAAATAATTTCCAATTGAACTTCTAAAGAAATGGCTCACCACCACGTCACCTCCGCAGACATCGCAATCAATGGCGACCACCTCGACACCTCGAAGGTGGCCAAGGTCAGATCCATGGCGCTCGCCGTGGCCACCATCGGCACCGTCGCCAGTTTGTATTTCCTCTTCCTCGCCCCGGAAAAACTCCGTGGCTCTTACGCCTACTCGTGGGTGTTTGCCTTCTACTTCTTCCTCACCCTCTCCATCGGCGGGGTGTTCTGGACGCTCCTTCACAATGTTTCCAACTCCGGCTGGGGTACCTCCGTGCGCCGGACATTTGAAAACCTTGGTGCCACTTTCCCATGGGTTTTCCTGTTTGGTCTGCCTCTGCTTTTCCCACAGGTGAACCAATATCTCTACGAGTGGATGAACATCCAGCGCGAAGGGCATGGCAATGTGAAGGAGCACCTTCATCACGTGGACCACCTTTTGTATGCCAAGTATTGGTTCCTGAACATTCCGTTCTGGTATCTCCGCGTTGCGTTCTATGGCCTCGCTCTCAGCGCCGTGATCATCGGCTTGCGCAAACTTTCCACCGCCCAGGATACCGATCCGAATCCCGGCACCCGCCGTTTGTTCCAGATGCGGTTCCATTCCACATACACCCTGATCATCTTCGCGCTCACCATCACCTTCACCGGTTTTGATTTCCTGATGGGCCTCGATTACAAATGGTATTCCACCATGTGGGGCGTCTATCTCTTTTCGGGCAGCGCGTTGAACTCGATGGCGGTGTGCGTCATCGTCTGCACCTGGTTGAAGAGCCAGGGCCATCTCAAGCACGTCACCACCCCCGAGCATTTCCATATCATGGGCAAGTTGATGTTCGCTTTCACCACCTTCTGGGCTTACATCACCTTCTCCCAGTATTTCCTCATCTGGTATGCGGGCATCACCGAGGAAACTTCCTACTTCCTCATCCGTAACACCGGTAACTGGAACATCGGCATGATCGCCCTCGTTTTCGGCCACTTCGTCGTGCCCTTCATCGTGCTTCTCCAAGCATGGCTTAAGAAAAACCCGAAATTGCTCTCCGTCGTTGCCGTTTACACCCTCGTGATGCATGCACTGGATCATTACCTGATCACCATCCCGGAGCGCGGGGTCTCCCTTGGAAATATCAAACCGGAAGTCTTCGGTGCGCTCCAAGTCAGCATCCCCGGTGCCT
The DNA here is from genome assembly GCA_038221745.1 of Verrucomicrobiales bacterium. GTDB lineage: Bacteria > Verrucomicrobiota > Verrucomicrobiia > Verrucomicrobiales > Akkermansiaceae > Luteolibacter. The sequence continues at coordinate 56 of JBBRIB010000014.1, read as the reverse complement.
TCTGGGGGGACATCCTTGCCTTCGTCACCATCGGCGCGGCATTCATCTTTTTCCTC
>JBBRIB010000013.1:0-17672 GCA_038221745.1 Verrucomicrobiales bacterium | reverse complement strand
GGTGGAGTTGCATTTCCAACAGCTCCGCATCACTGGCCGCACCGAGATTGACCACGCGTGGTTTCACTTTGTCTGTAATAACTTTATAAATTCGCCCGTTTGAGCGATCCGTAAATGCCTTTTGCTGATGGCAAGGTACTTTGTCATACCAATCATTGACGAACACACCCCCATCCGGCCCATACTGCGGCGAGAGTCCGCGGAACCACTTGTCCTCGCTGGCGATAAAATCCAGCTTTCTCGCACTGGTGAATCCCGAGCCGTCCGCAGTGAAAGTTTCACAACGCATCCCATTGGCATGGATGTCGTTAAAGAAGAAATTATCCCGCCACTCTGCCGGAAACGCATCTCCCAAATAGAGCATTGCACCGCAAAAAGCCGCCTTTTCATAGGTCCCCCATGCGATGTTGGGTATATTTTCATAGAGATAAGGATTAAAATGGGAACCCGCTTGGCGTTGATAGCGGGCACCTTCTATGCCATGCCACATGTGTGGAATCACGCAGGCTGCAAAAAACATCTCTCCCCTATCATTCCAATCCATGCCCCATTGATTGCTCACTCCTTCACACCAGCGCTCAAAGACGTGACGCTGGAGATGGTAACGCCAGACCCCACAATTGATGGGCACGCGTTGCTTATCCGGGGTTCCCGGTTTTCCCACCTTCGAGTGGGTGAATACGCCCTGCGTGCCGTAGAGCCATCCATCAGGTCCCCAAGCAAAGCTATTGAGGGTCTCGTGAGTATCCTCCGCACCCCACCCGTCCAATAAAACTTCCGGCTCCCCATCAGGAATGAGATCATCGTTTATATCAGCAATGAACAGGAGATGCGGGGGTGAGCCAAGAAACATCCCGCCGAAACCCGCTTGTAATTTTACGAAAAACTAGTGTATGAATACGACAAGTTTTTTCATTTCGACCGCTGCCTTGCATCTGCGGTCAAGTCTGTGAAAACTCTCCGTATGCTCAAGCAACAACGCGCCGATCACCTGCTGCGCCGCCTTCAGGAACTTTATCCAGAAACCCCGATTCCGTTGGATCACAGCAATCCTTACACCCTGCTCATCGCGGTTTTGCTTTCAGCACAGTGCACCGATGTCCGGGTCAATCTGGTCACACCCGCCCTCTTCAAGCTGGCGGATCACCCGAAAAGGATGATGAAGGTGCCGGTTGAGAAAATTCAAGGAATCATCCGTTCCTGCGGCCTTTCTCCCCGCAAGTCCGCGGCCATCTCAGAACTTTCAAAAATCCTTGTTGAAAAACACGGAAGCGAAGTTCCACAGAATTTCGAAGCGTTGGAAGCCCTGCCAGGCGTCGGCCACAAGACTGCCTCCGTGGTCATGGCTCAGGCTTTTGGCGTGCCTGCGTTTCCAGTTGATACCCACATCCACCGCCTCGCCACACGTTGGAAACTCACCTCCGGCAAAAACGTCGAACAAACCGAACGCGATTTGAAAAAACTCTTTCCCCGCGAGTCATGGAACCGCCTCCATCTTCAAATAATCTTCTATGGACGCGAATATTGCTCCGCGCGCGGCTGCAATGGCAAATGCTGCATGCTCTGCCAGGAGCTACTCGTCAAAGCCTGAATGCATTTCCAAAGTTCCAACCACTACCCGGCCGAGTTTGAATTCGTGCATTCATTCTCAGCGTTTGGTTTGAAGGTCCAACAGGCTGCCAGCGGTCAGCGGTTGATGAACAGCCAGAGCCAGCTGACTGCGAAATAGATCCCGACGATGGCGGGAATGGAGGTCACAACAACAAGGGTGAAGAAGAAGAAGTTCCCCTGTGGACTCAAAGGAACGAGTGGGCTTTCTTCCTCAGTCGGACGGGTGAGGGGGAACAGGCGATTCATAAAAGTCGGTATCTCGTTTGATGCTTTCTCATGCCGTAACACTCCGCATCCTACCGCTGGCCGAAAGTTTGTATTTGGGGTATTACCCTACCATTGATAGCGCCCGCCGCGCAGTTGGACGAAGACATGGTTGCCATCTCCAGTCGATCAAAGGACGCTGCCACTCCCTGTGATTCAACTCACTGGATTCTTCGGGGATGCAGACGTTTCATCCGAGTCGATCATGCGCTTCAAAACAGGCGCGAAGCGATGATAAAACAGCCCTAGAACCACCAATGCCAAACCGAGGGCCACGAACGAAATCACACGTGCAAATGCGGCAAAGTCCCAGACATCCACTAAAAAGAGTTTTGCCAGTGCGAATGTGAGCAGCAGAAATCCAGCCTGACGGGACGTGATGCGGTTACCTAACAATCCAAAGGACACAAGGCCGAATCCTAGAGTGGTCCAAAGCACCGCCGAGCTTTTCCAGCCAAAAATGTCCACCGAGATGTGCGTGGCCCAAATGGAAAGAACGATGCAGGCCAGCCAGGACAAGCAACACTCCACCGTCGCCTGAGGGCCATAATTTGGCAGTTGTGGCCGTTTGATCGCGATTCCCCCAAGTAGGATTACCAGCAAGATGCCCTCGAACTGGTAGCCATGCAAGATAGAGGAATTACCTTCCAATAAAAGTATCGTATAGCAAAAGATGGATACTACGGTCCAGCCCCAGCAATAAATCGGCGGGCTTTGGCTCCGGTATGCCGCAAGAACAAATCCCAACGCGGCGGATGCAGCGAGGAGATCAATGGAGAATTCCGGCACCGCATTGAGAAGAGCCGCTGGCCAAGCCACGAAAAAGCAGATGCCAACGAGGAGTGCTTGGGGAGAACCGGACCCATCCCTGCGCCAGCGGATCAAGCGGAGAAGTGCGACACTTGCCACCGCCGGAATAAATGAAACGGCTTTTGCAATATGCCCCTCGCCTTTATAAAAATCGAATAACACCAGGCCAAGCGACGCCACGTTGAGCATTGACGCAGTGATCTCGATACGGGTGGTTTTGAGCATTCTTGCAATGCCGACGAAACCCACCGCTCCAAGCGCAAGGATCATGACTTTTTGAGAAGCAAGGGGCTGCCACAGCTCCAGCATTTTATAGAAAATCAAGGGTAGCAGCACAGCGAACAACCAAGCGAAAGTAACAGCGTCTCGGTTTGAGCAATGCCGGGGATCCACGGAATCGTGATCGGCTTTCTGCGGTAGGTGCCATGCCCAGCACGCCACCAGGCAGGCGATCAGGCTGACGGCATATCCCATCCAGGGAATCTCAATGCGCAACAGAAGGAATGAGAAAATCCCCATCACGCCGGATGCCCATCCGACTTCCGGGAGCCATCGCCGCCGATCCACCATATTATATACAACGGCAAACACTGCTGCCAAAGCCATCATCACGGGCATTCGCAAACTTTCCTCCAGTCGCAAGCACCAGCCGACCAACAGAATTGCAAGGGCGCCATAAAACAATAGCGAAGCCCCCGAACGCACCTGAGAAGAGGTCGGCTTTTCCGCCCGATCCACATTGTAACGGAGGAGCAGAGCCGCCATCGCCACCAGCACGGCGGACAAGCCACCCGACCATGCGGGTGTGCCTGGGAAGATGGGCGAATGAAGGCACAGCGCCATCACCGCTGCGCCCATTCCCGCAAGCATTGCGAATGAAAATTCGGCTGACTTCCGAAAGCGATGAAACGCCAGCGCCAACGCAAATGATTCACCCGCCAGCGCCAGGCAAAGGTGGTAGCCTTCGAATTTCAATACCAGCGCAAGACTCAACGCAGCCAGCCCCTGAATGACGTTCGATGCCGCCGCCGCATCTGCCCGCTTCCTGCCGATCACTCCCATGATCAACAAAACCCCGCCAAAGACCGCCGCGACTTTCCAGAACCCCTGCGTGCCGTGGTCTCCGATCCACAGCCATGAGAAGATCGAGAAAAACAAGCCGTTGTTTGCGGCGGTAAACAGCGCCCGCCCGCGTTCACCCAGCGATTCCCTGAAGTGGCCTAACATTCCAGGAATCGCGAAAATCCCCCAGCTCCCGCAAAGGAACCATAAAGTCGCCTGAGAATCCCCCGCGCCATTTCCCGCCGCGCCTAACAACTGCCAACCGCAGAAGGCACCGTAGGTTCCTGCCAGCGAGGCGATTCCCGGAGCCTTCCATCCGGGCCGCAACATCAGCCCGACCCCCATCGCCGCCAGCAGCAAATTTGAAATGGCAGATAGCCAGTCGAGCGGTTGAATCATCGTCGCATACGATGCTAACAGAATCCCCATCACGGCGGTGCCTTGGGATTTTCTGAACCATGAAACCGCGGCAATCACTCCTGCGGCAGCGAGTAGCAAGGAGGCAGCCGCTACCGGACTCTCGATTACCCTCAGACGGGAAACATGATGCGCTGCATAAGTGCAGTAGTAAAAAAAGGCGAGTCCTCCCGCGAGTAAAACTTCGCCATAGCGTCTGAGGTGCTCCTTGCGGGAAATCAGGATCCCGCAACCTCCGAGCAGCGCTGCGCACAGATAGAGACCCATAAGACGCGCTCCGGCGGATAGATCGTAAATCCAATTTCGGTAAGCCCAGTTCGCCCCGAGGACGAGGCCTGTTAGCAGAAGCACCATACCGATGCGGACAAGCCAAATTTGCCCGAATTTCTGCTCGAATGATTCATCGGCGATCGCAGGCTCGGCCGGAGTCGTGAATGCGGCAGGAAGTGGCGGCGGCAATTCATTTACGGGTTCGTTCTCTATTGCGGTCCGCACTTCGGCAGCGGGTGCCTCGACCACGAGCACCGCGGGAATGGATTCGACTTCGGCCGCAGTGGGCGGAATCTGTTTTTCAAGAACCGAGAGCTCAAATCTCAAGTCATCCATCACCAAGCGCTGGCGGATTTCAGCTTGGTCGAGCCGTTCGTGCAGCCGTTTGATCGCGGCGAGCCATTCAGAATCTTCCGGCTTATTCATCACACGCGAGAAGGTAGCGAAACCTTACAAAGTGGCAAGGACCATCACCGATGGTATCATGGAGCAGTATTCCTTTAAATCGTTAAGACTTCTTTTTCATAATCACCAAAGGCTGGCCAGCTCTGACACTGGCACCTTCAATGACCAGGATCTCGATAATTTCCACATCTTCATCAGATTCGAGCGGGACTTCCATTTTCATGGCCTCCAGGATGAGGGCGGTTCCTCCAGCGACCAGAATGGCTCCCTGCGTAGTTTCAATCTTCCAAATGCTCCCGGTTACCGGGCTATCGAGAGTGGTGCAACCTTCAGGAATGAGAATCACATCTTCTGTCACGGCCGCCTCCATCGGGGAATCCATGTTGAGGCCGGCTTCCTCCCAGCGCTTCCGCTCTGCCTCGAAGGCGGCGCGTTGTTTACTTTGGAAGTTATCGATTTCCTCAGCGTGCTCTGCGAGAAATTCTTCATAGTCAGCAAAGCGGAATACCTGTTCCTCTATCTCCAACTGATGCCTGCCAAGCGGCACTTCCTCACGCAAGCGCAGCAACTCCTCCGCACTCACCGGATAAAAACGCAGTTGATCGAAGAAACGCAACAACCATGGATTTTGGAAATCCTTGGTCTTACGCCAGCGGTTCCAAACCGGGATGGTTCTTCCTGTGAACTGATAGCCGCCAGGACCCTCCATGCCATAGATACATAAATAAGCTCCACCGATGCCCACGGCATTTTCCGGTGTCCACGTCCTTGCCGGATTATACTTTGTGGTGACCATCCGGTGGCGCGGATCCAATGGAGTGGCCACGGGTGCGCCGAGATAAACATCCCCAAGCCCCATCACAAGATAAGAGGCGTTGAAAAACAATTGATAGACTTCATCGATAGAATCCAAGCCATTGATGCGCCGGATGAACTCCAGATTGCTCGGGCACCATGGCGCATCGGGATTGACGCCTTGCATATAGCGGCGGATGGCTTCCTGTGTGCTTGGGTCGTCCCAACTCAGGGGTAAGTGGACAATCCGCGTGGGCACTTCGATCTGATCGAGCGGTGGCAACGAGACGATTCCCCCGCGGATTTTCCCCCACAGGTCGCAGCGCCCGACCACAGATGGATCGAAATGAATCTGGAGCGAGCGAATGCCGGGTGTTAGATCGATGATTCCCTCAATGGCCTGTTCCTTCAGCCATTCGTGGACGACGTGGACCTTGAAACGCAGTTTTAAATCCAGATGGTGCGGACCGAACTCGATGAGGAAATAGCGGTCGCCTGCGCGTCGGACGACGACGCTGTCATCACCTTCGCCGAAGGCGTCGATGAAACAGGAACCGCGTGCGGTGGCCAGTGGATCGGACAGTTCGGGAAGTTTTCCTGATAGAAATTGTGAGACTTCGATCTGGCGGTCGCGCGCCCATGCTTCATCGACAGGCACAAACTCGATGCGATCCCCCGGGCGAAGTTGGCCGAGTTTCCATAACTCCGCATCCACCACGACGACCGGGCAAACGAAACCGCCGAGGCTCGGACCATCCGGACCGAGGATTACCGGCATGTCACCCGTGAAATCCACCGCGCCGATGGCGTAGGCGTTGTCGTGCAGGTTGGATGGATGGAGACCTGCTTCGCCACCGTCGGTGCGCGCCCATTTCGGCTTCGGGCCGATCAGGCGAACGCCGGTTCTAGCAGAGTTGTAGTGAACTTCCCATTTCGTGGTGAAGAAGGTGTCGATGTCCTCATCGAGAAAGAAATCGGGAGCGCCGTGAGGGCCGTAAAGCACGGCGATTTTCCATTCGTGGGTGAGGGGGATTTCAAATTTGAAATTTGAAATTTGAAATGCATCCGCAGCACGGATGCCCAGCACATCTCCGGGCAACAACGCCCTGCCGAAAGGACCGCCGAATTTTCCCAACGTAAACGTCGAGCAACTTCCCAGATACTCCGGTGAATCGATCCCGCCCGCCACTGCGAAATAAGCGCGGGCGCCGGCACCTTCGAATCGCCCTATTTTTAAAACATCACCCGCTTCAATCGCGATTGCCTCATTCATCGCCACCGGCACGCCGTTCTTCAGCATCAAAGCCGACGCGCCGACCACCGCGAGGGTCGTCGTTGTATTGAAGCGCAGGGTCGGCCCTGTCATCGTGATCTCTAGTCCGGCGGTGCCCTCGGGATTTCCAACGAGCGTATTGGCCAGACGAAGTGACAAGGAATCAAAAGGCCCGCATGGAGGCACGCCCACTTCCCAATAGCCCACCCGCCCCGGCCAATCCTGCACGGTGGTCATGGTGCCGGCGGCCATCACGTCGATGGTGTTAGGTTTGTAAATGAAATCCGCCATGTCCCTCATTGCGACGCCTCCATTTAGAAAAGGTGTCCAGCGGGTGATGTCGCGCAAATAGCGCAGGTTCGTCTCGATTCCGGATATCTTCGTTTCCTCCAGCGCCTTTTCGATCTTTGCGACAGCGGCTTCGCGGTTCTCCGCGTGCACCATCACTTTCGCCAACAAAGGATCGTAAAACGGGCTGACTTCGGTTCCTGGTTCAATCCAGCCGTCACAGCGGGTCCACTCAGGAAACGTTGCTTCCGTGAGGAGTCCGCAACTCGGACGGAAGTTGTGATTAGGATCCTCCGCGTAAACCCGCGCCTGGATCGCGCAGCCTTGTGGTGTCGGCGCACTGGTAGGCATAACCCAGTCATCATCCAAAGCAAGACGCACCATCCACTCGACGATATCGATGCCAGTGACCATCTCCGTGATCCCATGCTCGACTTGCAGCCGTGTGTTCACTTCGAGAAAGAAGAAATCATCGCGCTCCGCATCATAGATGAATTCGACGGTGCCAGCAGACCTATAGTTCACGCTTTGGCATAACTGCACGGCAGCGAGATGAAGGGCTGCGCGGGTGCTGTCCGATAGCCCGGGTGCGGGGGTTTCTTCGAAAACTTTCTGGTTGCGCCGTTGCACGGAACAATCGCGCTCACCGAGTGCCAGCACGCGGCCTTTTCCGTCACCGAAGATTTGCACTTCCACATGCCGCCCCCGCTGGATGAAGCGCTCGATAAAAACACTGCCAGAGCCGAAACTACGCTCACTGAGTCGGACCACGCTTTCATACTCACGGGCCAGCTCCGCTTCATCGCGGCAGACTTTCATGCCGATGCCCCCTCCGCCTGCCGAGCTTTTAAGCATGACCGGGTAGCCGATTTCCTTCGCCGCGATGATGGCAGCATCGGCATCCTCCAGCAATCCGGTGCCTGGCACCAGCGGCACACCCGCATCCCCTGCCAGGCGGCGGGCCTCGTGCTTGAGACCGAAGGCGATGATCTGCTCCGGAGTGGGGCCCATCCATTTCACTCCGGCTTCTTCACACATGGCAGCGAAACCGGTGTTTTCACTCAGCAGGCCGTAGCCTGGGAAGACGGCGTTTGCACCGGAGGATTTTGCGATTTCGATGAGCTTTTCCTTGAGTAGATAGCTTTCCGAAACAGGCCCCGGCCCGAGGCGGTGAGCTTCATCCGCCAGATCCACATGCGGCGAGGCTGCGTCTGGATCGGAATAGACCGCAATGCTCTGATAGCCGAGTTTTTTAAAGGTTCGGATGGCGCGGGCGGCGATTTCGCCACGGTTTGCGATGAGTATTTTCATTCTAATAATTGGAGCGCGGAATTGATTCCGCAAGTATCGTGGCAGTTGGAGCGGGCTGCGGAATGAGCTCCGCGCTCCATATCAAAACCTCCACCGGCGTGGGGTTCCAGCCATTGCAGGGATTGTTTAATTGAGGGCAATTCGAGATCAGACAAATGACATCCATCTCCGCGATCATTTCCACATATCTTCCGGGGGCGGAAATCCCATCGGCAAAGGTGAGTCCTCCATCAGGGGAAACGGGGACGTTCATGAAAAAGTTGATATTAGGCGGCAGGTCGCGTTTGGTTAGTTCGATATTCCATTCCTGCGCACCACGGATGAAACTATCACGGCAGGCATGCATGCATTCCTTGTCGTGGGCGTAGCGCATGGTGTTGGATTCGCGGGAGCAGGCGCCGCCAAGGGTATCGTGACGCCCGCAGGTGTCTGCCGTGAGGGTGAGCAGAGCGTTGCCTTCGTTGCTCATCAATTGGGTGCCGGTGGTTAGGTAGAGGGCGGCCTGCTTTTGAATGGTGCGATCCGCGCTATACCGTTCGGTAGGATACGCAGCGTTGAAGAAAAGAGTATCCGCAGCTTGGTTTCCTTCGAGGTCGAGGATGCGCAGGGTTTGGCCCTTTTTAATTTCATGGACCCACCAATCACCCGCAGGGATGACTTCGCGGATGAGGGCGGACTCTGGAGTGAATTTACTTTCAATCATGGGATTTAGAAGCGAAGGGAATGATAGGTTTGGTTATTCTCCCAGGCACGGAGGTTCTCCGGGCGGATGGAGAATGAGGGATCATCCAGAGCTGGTAGGTCTCCAGCGAGAACTTCAAGCTTCACAGGGCGATGCTGATAGATCGGATCTGGATCGAGCGGGTGCTGGCAGAGGTTCAGCACGACGAGGGTGTCCATCTCGAAGCGGAGTTCGATGGAGTCTCCGGGGTTTGAGTTTCCAGCGATATAACTTAGTTTGCCTTCTTCATCCGAAACCACTTTGCTGAAGAGATTGAGGTTCGGGACGAGATCCTTTTTGCCGAGGCCCCATTTTGCGAGTTCGATGAGGAAACAATCACGGCCATTGCGGTTCCAATCGTTCCGGGCTGTCTGATAGGTTTTTTCACCATACTTCGCGAGCACTCCTGCCGCATCCGAGTGGCCACAGACGCTGTCATGCCAGCCGACAGTATCCGCAGTGATCGAGACTAACAGACGGCCCATATCAGAGTGGAGGCAATAGGGGGCGCGAAGATAGAAGATATGCTGGCCCTTGAGGGTGTCTGGCATGTTGTAGCGTTCCTGGCGCTCATGCGCATTGTAAAGCAACAGGGAGACATTGGCTCCGCCCTCCAAATCGGTGAGGCGGAGGCGCTTGCCCCGCGAGATGACGGCGGACCACATGCCAGCGCCGTGGAGTGTCTTTTCGAATATCAACTTCATGGCTTTTTTCCGTTCGTCTTGGCGTGGAGAGGTGGGATGAGATGGGGGGTGAGGGTGAGGTGGGCGGTCTTCACTCCCTTGCAGGTGGCAAGTTTGTTGGCGATTTCCCGCAAGGTCCGGGCGGGGCCTTGCATGAGGATCACTTCGAGAACGTGGTCCTCTTCCAACAAAATATGTTGGGAGGAAATGACCTCCGCAATGTGATCGCGGAAGATGCGCGAGAGATCACGCAGAAGGGTGTTTTTCGATTCATCATAGACGAGAGTGAGAGTGCCAGCCATCAACTCCGTACCGATTTTCCCAAGGTGCTGGGCGGCATGCTGGTGGATCATTTCCGAGACGGCCTGGGAGCGGTTGTCGAAACCCCGTTCCGCGATCAGCCGTTCAAAGGCCTGAAAGGTTTCCTCCGGCATCGAGACGGTCACCCGCCTGAGTCCCTCGCTGCTGTCGTTCTCCGCCATGCATGAGACTAAGCAGGGACGGGGCCAGTATGAAGAAAAAAGATTTCTGTAATACTTTTCACGAAGCAGCGGCGTTCTTGATCACTTCTGCGAGATATTTTTCGAACTGCCAGATCGGTTCCTCGAGGTGGCTGAGGCGTCCCACCGCGTGGCCTTTTGATTTCATGCCACGCTGGGTGGCGACGCAGACCTCCATGTCTTCCATGTGGAAATCGATACCGCCTTGGATTTCCTTCTTGAGGATTTCCTCGTAGTTGGGCAGTCCCTTGGCCCCTTTGGGAAGGATCATCGTGGTCATCAGCGTGCAGGTTTCGGGGCCGGTAGGAAGCAGGCGATACCAGTAAACACGGTCCGGGGCGGCAAAGAGCAGGAAGTTTGGATAGCCAAGAAAGACCCACCATTGCGTGCAATCTTCGATTTTCAGATTAGGGAAAACAGGAAATGGGGTTCCAGCGTCGCCTGTTTCGAGGATTTTTTCCTTCATGCTCTCCTTGAGGGGAAGATGCATGCAGGAAAACTGTGGATCATAGGGTTCAGTCCAGCAGCCGCGGGCAGGAAGGAAGGGTTCGAGGGTCTTCATGTGCGCACCGAGATGGTGGTATGCCTCCATGAAATTCTCTAACAAAATCTTCCAGTTGAAATCACATTCCCAATGCGCGGACCAAACAAGATCGGCGTTCGCCATATCCCACTTGCCTACGAATTCTTCTCGGAAGCGGCTGAATTTTTCTGCGAGCGGGGGGACATCTTCTGAAAGAGTGGCGAAGACGAATCCCTCCCATATCTCGCTTCTGAATTCGTGGAGGCAAACCTCGCTGCGATCAAAATCCTCAGCCTTTTGCATTTCCGGCGCACCCACGAGTTTACCCCCGAGATCATAACTCCATAGATGATAAGGACAAAGAATCACGCGCTTGTTCCCTTCGTCGGGATGGCCGAAGCCACTGGGCATCAGATCCATCCCACGGTGGCGGCAGGTCCGGGAAAGAACGCGCACCGCCATATCCTTGCCGCGGACGACAAGCATCGGCTCGCCACAGAGATCGACGCGCACGAAGTCTCCGGCATTGGGGATCTGCGAGATATGGCAAAGGGAAATCCATTCCTTATCAAAGATTTCCTTTTTCTCGAATTCGGAGAAATCTGCGCTGGTGTAAGCTGCGGCGGGCAGGGTGACCGATTGTTCCCGTGGCTTTGCCGCACTGTTGAGGAGAGCACTGAAGAGTTCTTCCAGCGGGTGATTGCTGGGGCTTTTCGCGCGGGGTGGTGGTGTTGCTATGGCAGTCATATGATGATTTGTTAGATAGATGTTTTGAAATGGTTGTGAAATCGTTCCCGTTGGCGCAATCCCGTCCATCGATTGAGATCCCAAAGATCGGCGACGGGCTCACGGGTGAAGGGGGCGCACTGAAGATAGCCATCGGGCCCGAACTCGGGGGTCATGGTAAACTCGGTAAACCCGCGATTTGCCATCGAATTCCAAACCTGATCCCACCACCGCTCGTGGGCGATGAGTGATGCTTCATGCTCTGGCGCACGGGGGTCTGGAACCTGTGGACCTTGATTATAGCCGATCCGAGGCTGGATATGGTGCGCGTGTTTCGCGGCGAGTTCCAGAATTTCCGGCTCTTCATCAAGGATCAAGCGCTCGCTGACGACGCACCAGTGGCTGAAGTCGCAGGTGATTCGAAGCTCGGGAACGGCGAGAAGTATCTCGCGAGTAAGCCACGGGCTGTAGGTCGAACGGCCTCGATGGGTCTCTGCGGAAATGATGATATCATATTTATCCTGTAGTCTCACAACACCTTCGAAGAAACGGACAGCCTCGGAAGTACGCCAAGCATCGTAGCCCGCCATGGTATTGATGAACCGTGGAGACCCTTCCACGCTCAGCCGGATCCCCTCTTCCAGCGAACCAAGATGCTCCTCCACGCCGCATCCCGGCAGCGGTACGAAGACTCCCGCCGGGGTACAGGTACTGATTTCAGCGATCCATTCAAGGCCAGCGCTTTCGAGAGATTCAAAAAAAGCGGCGCGCTGTGTCGGATCGGAAGGTGCGGGTGCCTCGATCCCTTGAAAACCCGTCTCTTTGCAAAGCCCGACCGCTTCATCAAGAGTCCCCTCATGGCCCCAGAGTGTTTTGAAAAGTTTGAGTTCCATCGAGATTAAAGAGTGAGAGCGATACGGAAACCAAGGTTGTCCCAACGGGATTGTTCGGGTGCCCAATCCCTCCAGGACGCACGCAGAACCCGAGGAAGATGATCCCATGCGCCACCGCGAATCGTCCGGCACTTTGGTTTGCCGCCACTGATCCAAGCGGAACCATCGGTAGGAGCATCGTTGTAACTCGGGTGCCAGCGATCCGCCGTCCATTCACAGACGTTGCCTAACATGTCATGGATTCCGAAAACGTTCGCAGGGAAACTGCCGACGGGCGTTAGCCGCCCGGTTCCAACTTCGGCGCCATTTTCATTGTAGAGAAAATTCGCATCGGCCGGCCCGAGCGCCCCCGCGTGAGGGAAAACCGTGGCACTTCCCGCCCTGCAGGCATGTTCCCACTCTGCCTCGGATGGCAGACGGTAAACCTTGCCGAAGGTCGATGAAATTTCCCTGAGATAGGCCATTACTTCTTGAAAGGTTACTTTCACCACGGGAAGGTTTTCATCATGCATCGCCATGTTTCCATCGGGTAATGATCCCATTGCTGCGGACCACTCGCGGCAGGTGATTGGCTTCGCACCGATCGCATAAGGAAGGGTTAAGTCCACCGGGTGCCTCGGCAGCTCCACCGCACTCACGAATTTATCCTCATCGATTCCACCCATCAGAAAGCTACCTCCCGGCACCGGAATCATTTCCGGTTCGCCAGGAACATTCAGGCCGGCCAGCGGCTCTTTGATGGACAGGGATGAGATCATCGACCAGGAATTTAGAGACCGGTTTCCTTGAGAGCCTTGAAAGGAGCAAGGTTCACACCTGCTTCCATCGGGTGCTCCTTCTTCACGCTGCCGAATTTGATCCACCAATCGTTGGTGAGTTTCCAGTGGCGGGTGATCTCATTGTTGGAACCAAAAGGTGGTTCGCCTTCGAGGACACCCATGAATCGACCGGCCTCTTCAAAGTTGAACGGATAGATCCCTCCGTCAGTCGAACTGCCATCGGCCCCGACGACGGTGACGACATCCTCCACCGTGAAGCCAAGGCCCTTCGCCATGATGGCGTTGGCTTCGGCCGGGTTTTCCTTCCAATATTTCACGCCGGCGAAATAGGCTTTGAGGGTGAGTCTTGCGACTTCGGGCCGCTTTTCGAGGAAGGAACCGCTCATATACATTCCATCACCTAACAGCGCGGTTTTCTTGAAGTAGGGATCCTTGGAGGTTGCCACCACTTTTGAACCAGGCAGAGTTGACAGCACTTTGCCACCAAAGGGTTCCCAAAATTCACCGGCGGCGACCTTGCCACTGACCATGGCCGCAACCGCATCATCCATGATCAGGTTGGTATATTTCACTTCATCGAACTTCACACCATTTTCTTCGAGCCAGATTCCCATGTAAATCTGGGTGAGGCCACCTTCCAACACCGCCACTTCCTTGCCCTTGAGATCTGCTGCACTGTTGATTCCCGGTCCGAGGATGATCTTGTCCGTGCCGTAGGAGGGATTCGTGTAGGTGACCAATTTCACCGGCACACCCTTATCCGCTGCGATGGGTCCATACTCCACCGTGGATGAAGTGACATCCAATTTCCCGGCAGCCATCTGGGCGAAACTTTCGTAAGGATCCTCGATGATCGTGATGTCCAAATCCAGTTCAGGCACGAGATTCTTTTCCTTGGCGACATACCAAAAAGCATAGCCCGGCCAGGAAAACAGCGAGATCTTGACCTTTTCAGGCTTCCCGGCAGACGGATTCCCGGAGGTTTCCTCTTTTTTAGAACAAGAGACCAGCCCCAGGCAGACAGCGAGCAACGGCAGATAATATGATGTTGTTTTCATAAACATAATTAGTGGAGATATTTGAAGCAGAGACGGTGGATAAGGCGTATCGAGACATCCGTGACAAGTCCTAACAGGCCAATGGTGAGAATGCCCGCCATGATGTCATCGACCTGCACGAAGCGCTTGGCCCGCATCATCATCGCACCGATGCCATTTGTGGCGGCGACGATTTCCGCGATGACAAGATAGGTCCAACTTACGGCTAACATTTGCCGTGCGGTATCCACAAAGTTCGGGAGGGCCGCCGGAAGGAGAACAGACCATAAAACTTTCCAACGGCTCGCACCGAGCGTTCGCGAGCACTCGACGAGTTCAGCTGAAACCGCACGCGTGTTGTCCATGAAAAGCGAGATCAGGAAAAATACCACGCCGATGACCAAAAGAGCGATTTTTTGCGGATCGCCCGTTCCCAGCCACATCAACAAAAGTGGCACGAACGATGGCGCGGGTAGATAGCGAAAGGGTGAAACCAACGCATTCAAAAACCCTGCAACGGGGGTGAACGCGCCCATCAGCATGCCGATCGGCAGCGCAATTGTAAGGGCGATGCCGAAGCTGAAAAAAATGCGCTTCACGCTATGCAGCACATCCACGGCAAACTCACGTTCCGCAAAAAGTGTCACCCACGCCTTGAATACCTTGAGGGGCCCGGGCAGCAAGGTGGAATCCGCAAGACCCGAGGTGGAAAGCCAATGCCACCCTAGAATGAAAGACAACCACGCCAACGCCCCGAGGCCTATTTTCGCCTCGATTCTCAAGGGACTGCCGAATTCAAAACATGAGCGCCGAGGCACACGGGCCAGCGCAAGTCCACGCGGATCATCTCCGGGAACGGCTGTCGTGGTAAGGGCATCAGACATGATTTCATCCAGTTAAGAGCACCAATTGTGCCATCCCCCGGATTTATTTGCGCTTGCAACTATTTCGGGGTTTATCTAGCTTGTTTCCAATGACTTCACCATTACAGATAATCTCCACCGTCGCGCCGCAGCAGGTGGCTTGGCGGCTTTTTCTCACTGTCCATGCCTTGTCATGCAAAAAAATCGACAGGGGACTGCTTGCGAAAAACTGCCTGTCATTTGATGATTATGATGTTCTTCTCACCGTGAACGAGGCCGAGGGAGAAACCCTGCAAATGAGTGTTCTGGCCGAGGCGGTCCTGCTGAGCAACAGCGGCATGTCCCGCAGGGTGGCGCGGCTGGTCGAGCGGGGGCTGCTTCACCGCGAACAATGCCCGCAGGACGGGCGTGTTTTCCGCGTGCGGCTGAGTAGCAGAGGTCGCAAGGAGCTTGAGCAGGCTTGGGTGGTTTACAAGGGGCTGATCGAAAATACCTTCGCCTCGCACCTCACGGATGCGGAGGCGGAAAAACTCGGAGAAATTTTCCAACGCGTGCTCGACCGTATCGGCAACGAGCAACATCAAGGTTTGTTGGAGGCGCAGGTCACTGACGCGCCTCGTGTTCTGTAATACTCAACATCACGGATTATTCTGAATAGGAGTATCATGGAATCGTCACCTGCAACCGCATGAATCCGGAGCCCGAACTCAAGGGCATCACGGCTCGTGCGAGACCATCCGCCCCCGGAACGGGCAGGGGAGCAATTGCAGTGAATGGCGTTGTGAGATTTGTCGAACGTGCCGGAGCCAGTGAATAACGAGAGGAAACCGGTAGCCGGATTGGGTAGGAAAGCTCGAGGTTTCCTGTAATCGTGCGCAGGCCAAGATATTCCGAATCATTTCGGGATGGATCCAATTCCGCGCCAAATTCCACGCCCGCTGAAACTCCATCGCCATCGGAATCATCGGTGATTGGCAATCCGGATTTGCCGAATCCCGTCATCCAGGTGGTAAAAGGCATATCAATCTGCGCTGTGGTCCTCGCGTGCAAGCCACCAAGAATCTCCGTGGCGGTAAGAGGAGCGATTCCTGTCTGGTAGCGTTTGTTGAATGCGGCGATGATTTGATTCGCGATCAAGGCCTGTGCATTGGTGTTTGGATGGAAGTTCCTGCTCAGCGGGCCGTTGAGCCAGACAAAGTTCAGATCCCCGGTGGTCGATCCACTGTTAGAGAAAGGAATCCCATGAATGCACAGCGGGCTTGTGCCTAGCAGCGGCAGGGTAAGATTGAAAACATCCGCATAGCCGATGTTTCTAGAGGCTGCCAAGCTCGCGAGCTGCGCATTGAGGTCCCGCAATACGCGCGTCACCCGCTGAGTCTTGATGGCATCCGGCGGATACAAGCCTTTCACTTCCGGTGTGATCCCCACATGCGGCACGTTGACCAACACGATTTGGATGGTTGGATTGAGCAGTTGAACCCGATCTAAAATCAATGTGGTATAACTGACGAAATCCGCGACGAAGGTTCCTGGCGCATCCTGATTGTAAATACCACCATAGACGGCGCGCACATCATTGCCACCGATGAAGACGGTGAGACGTTCCGCCGTATTACGGATCTGGTCTTCAAGATCACCGATGGCAAAATCCGTAGCCTCATTGAAGTTCGATAGCGCGAGGATGGCCGCGAGATCAGGATCGAGCAATGCGGAAAGCGTCACCTGCCGATCCAGGAATTTCCATAACTCATCGATTTTCATCCCCGGAACGGCCCAGTTATACTTTTGGCGGAGATATAAATTGAACCTTTGGCCGAAAGGTAGATCCACAGAAAACGACTGCCGAGCCCCGAGATCGAACTTCGCATTGCGATAGAGCGGGTTGTTTAAAATCTCCACCCAATTTCTCACACCCGGGCCGAAGCCATCGCCATAGCTGCCGACGAAAGGAATCGTCACGCCCGTTCCAAACTCGGACTCATAGGCAAAAGTGAGGGAATCACCCAACGTCACGATCTGCCCGGCAGCCGCGACATTCGCACGTTGCAGTGCAAGAGCGAGAATAAGAGCGTAGATCGGCTTCATTGATACATGAACCTTACCGAGTTTTCCGGAGGCTGCATCCGATGATTTCGGGAGCATTACAAAAAAGTGATCCCAGACACGAAACGGGCCACGCCGGGCATTCAAGGAGGTGCGGACCGCTCTGCGGATACGAAGAACCGCGGCACCACGGCGGTGGCGGTGGCCAGTGCAGAAACCAAGACGAGGGAGGACCGCGCCATCGGAGGGGGAGATTTACTTGAAACCAGTCCGGCGGGAAGTTTTGA
This sequence comes from Verrucomicrobiales bacterium, assembly GCA_038221745.1. Lineage (GTDB taxonomy): Bacteria > Verrucomicrobiota > Verrucomicrobiia > Verrucomicrobiales > Akkermansiaceae > Luteolibacter. The sequence continues at coordinate 111 of JBBRIB010000013.1, read as the reverse complement.
ATTTCCCGTCGGAAGGAAGGGCGGAATGGCGCATTTGCGGCGGGCGCTGCGGCCTTGGGGGGCTATTGCTCTTTCCGGCGACGGCGGACGAGGAGGGCGCCGAGCGAGGCC
>JBBRIB010000012.1:0-17997 GCA_038221745.1 Verrucomicrobiales bacterium | reverse complement strand
CATCTGGATGGGAAAGGCTGCGGCCAGGGCGGTTGAGCAGCACCGAAAAACCGCTGCCATGGACAAGATAGGCATACAAATCGCCATTCCATCCACCGGTGAAATGGAGGTTTACGCTGACGTTCTGGATCTCGGTGATCGCAGGGATGGTGATGCTGTGGGTGGCGGTGAGTCCGACGTCGTCATTGTCAGGAACCGCGGTGGAGACGTTCCAGGTGGGGCCGGTCCAAGTGGTGGAGGCGGATGCCGGATGCGCGACGAAGAGGAGCATCGGGAAAACGATGACGGCAACGGGAGCTTTCATGAATAAAAATGAAAAGAAGATATGGATGATTTCTTGTTCCCTTCAGGGTATCGCGAGGCGGTAGAACGCGCTCGGCTGCGGCGGATCGTCATCGGTATAAGTCACCGCACCATTTCCCGCGGCGACGACAGTGGTGAGGTTTGTCCAGGCAGATAGATTGATAGAGCGCTGGATCTGATAGCTCCGTCCCGGGATGCCTTGGAATGAGATGCCGATGTCACCGCCAGGCAAGACGACGAGTTGCGGGCTGTTGGTTCCTTGTCCGCCGGCATTGGGGTTGGTTCCCACGGTGACCGTCACGGAACCCACCACTGACGCGCCATGGACATCTTCGAAGGTCACGGCGAAACTATCCGCTCCAGAAAACCCGACGGGCGGTGTGTAGAGGATGGAGCCCACTTGCAGGGATGCCGTGCCGCCTTGGGCGCTGGCCGGTCCTGCGCTGGTAACGCTGACCGCATCGCCCTCGGGGTCGGTGGTTTTGGCGAGCAGTTTGCCCAATGAGATCATTGCCGAGGTTTCATAGGGCGTGATGAGTGAAAAGGAGCTGAAGACCGGCGGGTCGTTAGCGCCGGTGACCGTGACGGAGACCGTGCCAATGGCCGTGCCGCCGTGTTCGTCGGTGACGGTGTAGGTGAAACTGTCGCTGCCGTTGAAGTTCGGCGCTGGCATGTAGCTCACGCCGCTACCGCCACCCGTGATGGCCACGCTGCCATTCGCGCCCGGTGTGACAGCGGTGACGGTCAAGAACTCGAAGCCGTCGGGCGCACTCGTATCGTTAGAAAGGACATCCACATTGGTAGCAATCGTGTTTTCACTCACAATGAGTGAGTCCGGCCCAGCTTGGGGCGGGTTTTCATCAAGATACGCGTTTCCAGATATGGTATCGACAGCGACATGGAAGGTCGTTGGAGGACTGGTGACGAAGACTCCGCCTGCTTTCACCGTGGTCTGGAAAGTGAGCGTGTAGCGCCCCGGAGCGGTGAAATACCACTCGGGATGGGCGTGAGATCCAGCCAAAGCCCAGAAGGTATCCGTCACGTTTCCGCCTGAAGCGGAATCCGTATGTGAGTTCAGACCGTCGAGGGTGTCGAAAGCTACATTGCTTCCAGAGAAGGCCGCAAAATTTCCAGGGCCGGAGAATCCCACGAGTTTGGTGGCAACCCAGGATGCGTTCGATGCGGCTCGAGGATCGCCGACGGGGGTGTAGGCTTCCACTCCCGCCGTGCTTTCAGTGGCGATTCCCAAGAAGAGTTTGTTTCCTGCGCCACTGGTGGGGCCATACCATACGTCTGCACCCGCAGGGACGCCTAGCACGTCCATTGAAGGAGCTTCATTGCGGGGCTGTTTTGTCGAAGGGTCGAAGAACAGGATTCCCTCGTCCGCATCAAAGATGGATGGGCTGAAGTTTCCGCTCTGCACCGAACCACCGACCGTTGCATCCGTGCGGATCCTTTGCTGCCAGGTGCCGTTCATGTAGTCGAAATCGAGGTCGATGTGTTGGGAGCTGGTAGCCGAATCCACCACTACATAGCCGCCGATTTTCACATAGCCGATGCCCGTGAATTGATAGCCACTGAAGGCATCACTGGAGGAAACTGTGACGGTGTAGGTAAAAGTGTCGAAGCCCGTGGCGAGGTTCGTCGGCGTGTAGCGCAGCAACTTACCATCCGGCGTGATCGTGAGCGTGCCGTTGGTTGGAGTGGAAACACTGGTGATGGCAAAAGTATGTCCCGCGACGGGAATGGCATCATTGGCCAGCACATCGAACGTGTTAGTGCTTCCGGGAATCCCAACGAGGGTGTTATCCGCCACAGCACGTGGATTCACTCTGACGTTGAAGGTTTGTGCTGCAGGCGCTCCGCTGCCAGTGAATCCTAGAGTCACTGTCGAAAGCCCGTAGAGACCCACTCGCGTGCTGCGGTCACTGGGGCGGATTCTCAAGGTGCGGGCCGTGCCGCCGGAGGTTGGCTGCGTGCGCAGATCGCTGCCGGAGGTAGTGGATGGAGCGTTGAAGAGCGTTGTGTTGCTGCGGGTGACGGTCGTCACCCAAGCTGAGTTGGCGATGGTATAACCGAGCGTGTAAGAATCATCGGCGGTGAGAACCACGTTGGCAGGAACGGCGGCGGGTAGGGCAATCGGTGAGGCGGCTGTCGGTCCAACGGTGAGATTGAAGTTCCGCACAATCACCGCACCGCCCGTGTCTGTGACGAGCAGCGTCACCTGCGCCAAACCCGCAAGACCCGCCGCTGGGGTGAGGGTGATGGTGCGATTCTCACCACTCCCGCCAAGAGCGATTCCGCTAGCGGGCAGCAGCACCGGATTGGTGGTGAAGGCAGTGACGCTGAGTTCTGCGGCAGCCGTCTCGGGATCCGCGATGGTGAAGGCGATTGGCGCCGTGGCTGTGCCGATGGCCGTCACTGGAGCGGTAACGGCGCTGATCGTCGGCGTGTCATTGAGGGTGAAAACCGTCGTCGTCGTGCCATCGACTTGGGGGCCGGTAAGGGTGAGACTGAAAGTCTCTGCCGTCTCCACCGTGGTGTCATTGGCGATCTGGACGGTGATGACTTTCTCGGTTTCTCCGGCAGCAAAGACAAGAGTGCCGCTAGTGGCGATATAGTCGGTCAAGGATGAGGCCGTGCCATCGGATGTCGCATAGTTTACTGAGATCGTTCCACTGCTGCCCCCCGTGCGCCGCACAGTCACCGTGCGGTAAGCAGCCTGTTCATTCACCGCGTAGCTCGGCGAATCGAAGCCAACTTGCCCGGTGCTTTGGCCGCATGCCAATGAGGCACAGCCAGCGATGACGATCAAAGCGACCTTGAGAGTTGATAGACCGCATGGATTTGAAGTGAGGAGACTTTTCATAACTCAGTAAGGATTTCAGGGGCGAGGTTCATCCGGGTTTGAGGCGACGATGCGCGATGGCATGACATGACGAGGAGGCTGCCGTTGCCAGCAGCCTCCGATTGCAGATTCAGCAGGTGGAGTTACCCGCCAGAATCAGTTGCGACGGCGGCGCAACACAGCGAGGGCACCGATAGCACCGAGCAAGGCGGAGGATGGCTCGGGAATGACGCTGAAGTTGTAAGTGGCAGTGGCGGACTTCGCTCCGCCCGCAGCGAGCACTCCAGAGATTACAAAAGTCAGCTCATAATCGCCCTCAGCGGTGAAACCCCAGCCGAAGTGGGAGTGGTCCCCAACATCAAGATCCATCAAATAGGCATCTGAGCCGCTGATGCCATCAAGCGTGCTCATGAAGAAAGTAGGAACTCCTGCAGAGGTTTGCCAGAGGGAGAAGAACGCACCCGCTGGGCCTGTCATTCCCGTGAGAGTGATGTTGATTTCACCGGCCACCCAGTCTGCGGCAGTGAGTTCTTCCGCGCCAATGCCGAGAAAGGGGGAACCTGCAATTTCGGTTTCAGTGAATAACCAGAAATTTTGTCCCGAGCTGACGCCCACTGGATCCCAAGCGGCACCCGACGCACGGGTGGTGGTCAGGAAGGTTTGAACGGTCAAAGCACCGGGTGCGTATTCCTCCCCGTCCGGCGCGTTTCCTACAGCGGCACCATCGACAATCGCGTCGGGATCGGCGTGGCTATGGGGGTCGAAGTCGGTGCCGTCATAAGCGATACCGATGATATCGACGTGGCCGGAGGTGAGCGTGGCAGCGGTGGCTGGCAGGGCGGCGAGAAGCAGGCCGAGCGTGGCGACGAATGATTTAGATTTCATGGATGTGTGTTGAAGTGCGTGAATGAAGCCCCAGAAAAGACAAATGCAAATGAAATGCAACAATAATAATGCATTTTGCTTACAACAACATAAATTATGGTGTAGCCTGCTGCATGCGAGCGAGCGGCGAGAGTTCAAAAAAGGCGATCCGGCAAGGATTCACCTTGGTTGAGTTGTTGGTGGTAGTGGCGATGATCGGCGGATTGAGCGCCTTGGCGTTTATCGGCGCAAGGAGCGCAATGACGGCCTCGAAGCAAGCGGCGAGCACCTCGAATCTGCGGAACATCGGTCTGGCACTGCGGCTTTATGCGGATGACAACGGTGGCAAATATCCCGAGACGACCCACACGGCTGGATTGGGGAAAGCTTGGATTTACGCACTGGAGGGGTATTTAGGAAATTTCGATGAAACGCGGATTTGTCCGGCTGACCCAAATGGCGTCCAGAGGCTCAAGTCGAAGGGCAGCAGCTATGTGCTCAATAGTTACGTGTTTGTGCCGCAGATCGGTCCATTCGGGGAGACTGTCGGGCCGCAGTTGAACCGGGTGAACATGATTCCAGATCCGTCCCGCACGTTGATCGCGTTCATCTGCTCCGACCGCACCGGATTCGGACCAGGGAATGATCATACTCATTCCAACTTGTGGAAATCCTGGCCAGCGGTTTGTGCGGATATCTGTCCTGATCGTTTTGGCCAGGCGAGCCGCGAGAGAACCCGGGGACTCTCACTCTATTTATATGCCGACGGCAGAGTCGAGGCAATGCGCGCGAATGAAGTGAAGCGCAAGATCGAAAGTGGTATCAACATCGCAAAACCACCGGGGGTGGACGGACTAAAATGAATTTTCTTTGTTACACCTCTTTGGCGACGCTCGGGCTTACGCTATCCAGCGACGGGGGATTGATTCCGTTGCGTGAGCATGTGGACATCCACTGGAACTTTGAAGCCGGGGATAGATGGACGTGCGAGGCAAAAACCGTTACGGCTGGAGAAGACGTGTTTCATGAATGGTCCGATGTATTTCTGCCGCTGGATGACAAACCTGTAGCGGAGGGCGGACAGCGCAGGGAACAACCCGCAAGCGAGCTATTTGCCTTCACCGGAGTCGAGCCGGGAAACCCGATCTGGATCGCGCCTCAAGTCCAAACGGGGCCGAACGAAACCTGGCCGGGGTTCAACAACTACCAGAGCGACGGGGTCTTCGGCTCGTATCAGGAGAACGATCCCCGCCTGGCACCAGAGGACCAGGCATTGAGCCTGCCGTGGATCCGGGTGACCTATCAGGGACTCTCCTATCAAGGCAGCGGACAGCCCGCCTTCTCGATGTGGCAGACCGATTCCGTAGGAGTTCCCACGGTTTGGTTTTCGACTGCGGACACCCAGAACCCAGACACTTTCCTGATGACTGCCGGGGCGCATGTCCATCTGAATTGGGGCTTCGGTGCTCAGGGAATTTACCGCATCCGGCTCACTGCTTCCGCATACCTCGGCCCGGGGAAAACCAATCCCACCGGGGAGAGTGCGGTGCAGACTGTCACCTTCGCCGTCGGGCCGTTCGCGCAATGGCAGGCAGTGCATTTCAACGGCACCGAATTGGATGATACCACGATTTGTGGCATGGCAGCGGATCCCGATGCGGACGGGATGAACAACCTGCTCGAATACGCCTTTGGATTCGATCCCCGCAATGGCCGCCGCACCGCGGTTTCCAGCGGTCTCGGGCTGCCGGTTTTTTCCAGGGAAACCGATGGCGGCATCGCTTATCGGGTACTTGAATATGCGCGGCGGCGTGCCGGGTCACTCTCAAGTCCGACGGGCTATGTCGCGGAATTTTCCGACCTGAAAAACGCAGGCGGTTGGCAAGCAGCAGAGACGGAAAGCGTGGAAGATTTCACCGGGGAGAAAGCAAACCTGAATACGGATTGGGAAAAAGTCCGAGCCCGCAGGGCCATCCCTGCTGGCCAGCATGCAGCGGGTTTCGGACGCGTCCGCGTGACCCAAAGCGATTGATTCCAGGATTTTTGCGGTTGCTGCAATGGAAATGCCGGATCTGCCTGCGTGATCCACATTCTCTTACGCCATGCCCACCTTGACGGCATCACGGAAAAGATCGGCTAGATTCCGCATTTCCACTTCATTTCCGCTAAATTTCCGCTCATTCGCTCTTTAAGCAGTTCTCCTCTTGAAAACCTGCAACTGCCTGTCTATCTCTGCCCCGGAGAGCCATCTCTCCATTTCCTAAATGCCATGAACGCCCTTAATCGAAGTTTTTTCGCCCTCTGGTCCTCCTCGATCGGGAAAAAATATATCGTCGCTATCAGTGGCATCGTCCTAGTGCTGTTTCTCGCGGGCCACCTGACAGGAAATCTTCTCATCTACGTCGGCCGCGTTGCCTTCAACGAATACGCGGAATTCCTCCACGGCGCATTGCATGGTGCCGGTGTCTGGATCGCCCGCATCGTCCTCTTGGCCACGCTTTTCGCCCACGTCGCCGCCACCATCGCCCTCACCCGCCAGAACCGCACGGCGCGGAAGGCTTACGAGTTTAAAAACACCATCCAAGCGTCCAAATCCTCGCGAATCATGATTCTATCAGGCCTCACCATCCTGGCTTTCGTCATTTTCCACCTGCTTCATTTCACCGTGCGGGTCGATTCCGGCCTTGCGCAGCTCGGGGCGAAGGATCCTTTCGGCATGGTCATCGTCGGCTTTCAAAATTTCTGGGTGGTGCTGTTTTACGTGATTGCGATTTCGCTGCTCTGCTCCCACCTCGTCCATGGCGTGGGTTCCATTTTCCAAACACTCGGCCTCCGTTCGAAAAAAACCGAGGGCATCATCCACCAGGTTTCCGTCGGTTACAGCTTCGCCATTTGGGCAGGTTTCGTTTCGATCCCGCTCTCGATTTTCCTCGGCATCGTGAAATTCTGAAATTTTCCATTCTCACACTCTCATGTCCATCGTCCTCGATAGCAAAATCCCGTCCGGCCCGCTCGATCAAAAATGGTCGAAGCACAAGATGGACTCAAAACTCATCAACCCGGCGAACAAACGGAAGTTTTCCGTCATCGTCGTCGGTTCCGGCCTTGCTGGAGGAGCGGCTGCGGCATCGCTCTCGGAACTTGGCTATCAGGTGAAATGTTTCTGCTATCAGGATAGCCCGCGCCGCGCCCACTCGATCGCCGCGCAAGGCGGCATCAACGCGGCGAAAAACTATCAGAACGATGGCGATTCCGTGCGCCGCCTTTTCTACGACACCATCAAGGGCGGCGATTTCCGCTCTCGCGAGAGCAACGTCCACCGCCTCGCCGAGGTTTCCAACTCCATCATCGATCAATGCGTGGCCCAGGGCGTGCCATTCGCCCGGGAATACGGCGGACTGTTAGACAACCGCTCGTTCGGCGGCTCGCAGGTTTCCCGCACCTTCTACGCCCGTGGCCAGACCGGGCAACAACTCCTCATTGGCTGCTATCAAGCCCTCGAAAAGGAAATCCACCGCGGCAGCGTCAAAATGTATGCCCGCACCGAGATGTTGGATCTGGTGCTCGTCAACGGTCACGCCAAGGGCATCGTCGTCCGGGATCTCGTGACCGGGGAAATTTCCTCCCACGCTGCGGACGCGGTGGTTCTCGCGACAGGCGGCTATGGCAACGTGTTTTTCCTCTCGACGAATGCGATGGGCTGCAACGTCACCGCTGCGTGGCGCGCCGCCCGCCGAGGTGCGCTTTTTGCCAACCCTTGCTACACCCAGATCCACCCGACCTGCATTCCCGTCAGCGGTGATTACCAATCCAAGCTCACGCTCATGTCCGAGTCGCTCCGCAACGACGGGCGCATCTGGGCACCGAAATCCGCCGACACCGCAGCCAAGCTGCGCGAGAAAAAAATCTCCGCCTCAGACGTCCCTGAAGACGATCGCGACTACTTCCTGGAGCGCAAGTATCCCTCCTTCGGAAACCTCGCCCCGCGCGATATCTCATCGCGCGCGGCCAAGGAAGTCTGTGATGAAGGCCGCGGCGTGGCCTCCACCGGGCTTGGCGTTTACCTTGATTTCCGCGATGCCACCCAGCGCCTCGGCGAGGCCACCATCCGCTCGCGTTATGGCAACCTTTTCCAGATGTATGATAAAATCGCCGGTGAGGATCCCTACAAAGGCCCGATGATGATTTATCCCGCCGTCCACTACACCATGGGTGGCCTTTGGGTGGACTACAATTTGATGTCGAACATCCCCGGCCTCCATGTCTTGGGCGAGGCGAATTTCTCCGATCACGGTGCGAACCGCCTCGGTGCCTCCGCCCTCATGCAGGGCCTCGCCGATGGCTATTTCGTCATCCCCACCACCATCGCGAACTACCTCGTCGCCCAGAAACCCGGCAGTATCAGCACCTCGATGCCCGAGTTCAAGCAAACCGAGGCCGAGACCAAGGAGCGCGTCAACAAACTGCTCTCCATCCAAGGCAAGCGCACCGTGGATTCCTTCCACCGCGAACTCGGCCTCACCATCTGGGACAAATGCGGCATGGCCCGCTCGAAAGAAGGACTCACGGAAGCTTTGGAAAAAATCCCGCAAATCCGCGAGGAATTCTGGCAAAACGTCCGCATCCCCGGCTCCGGCTCCAACGTGAATCAGGAGCTCGAAAAAGCGGGCCGCGTCGCCGACTTCATCGAGTTCGGAGAAGTGATGTGCTACGATGCCCTCGCCCGCGAAGAATCCTGCGGCGGCCACTTCCGCACCGAGCATCAATTCTTCGAAGACAGCCCTGAAGTCACCGCGGGCACCACCCAAGCCGGTGAAGCCAAGCGCGATGATGCAAACTTCTCCCACGTTTCCGCCTGGGAATATAAAGGCCCGGATGCACCGCCGGTTCTCCATAAAGAGCCGCTCGTTTACGAAGAAGTCAAAATCTCCATCCGCAGCTACGCCTGACAGAGACACGAATATAACGCCCGGCTCCACCGCATTTCTTGCGAGTCGGCTACTTTCCGCTCCAGCCGCCACCGAGGGCTTTGGCGAGGGCGGCGAGGCTGATGCGCTGCTGGGCTTCCAACTGACGGAGCGCGAGGCGGGTTTGGAGGACGGTGCGATCGGCATCCACCACTTCGAGGTAGCTGCTGAGGCCTTTATCAAAGCGTTCCTGGGAGATTTTCGTGGTGTCGCCTGCGCTGGTGAGGGCGCGTTCGAGCGCGGCGCGGGATTTGGCGAGGCCTTTCAGATCCACGAGGGCATCTTCCACTTCACGGAGGGCGATCAACAGGGTCTGGCGATAGGTGGCGAGAGCTTCATCATAGCGGCTGCGGGCGGCTTGATAGTTGGCGCGGTTCGCCCCGCCATCGATGATGGGGGCGGCGAGATTGGTGCCGAGCGATAGGATGCGGTTTTCCCAGTTGAGGAAGTCCTTGGCATCCAGAGACTCGAGTCCGGCGGAGGCGATGAGATTGAAATTGGGATAAAATGCAGCTTCCGCCACGCCGATGCGGGCGTTGGCCGCGCGGAGTTCCTGCTCGGCAGCGCGCACATCCGGGCGGCGGCCCAACACCTGGGCGGGAAGCCCCGGGAGGATGGTGGGGAGGCTTTTGCCGATGGATTTTTTTGAAACAGCAAAGGCCGCCGGGCGGGTGCCGCAGAGCACGGCGAGGGCATGCTCGGCAGAGCTGCGTTGGCGCTGGACCAAGGCGAGATCGTTGCTGGCAAGCTCCATCTCGGTGCGGGCGCGGGTGGTGGCGAGGCCGTCTGTGAGGCCGGCATCGGTGCGGGATTTCTGGATGGAAAGGGCATCATCGCGGCTTTTCAAAGTGTCGGTCAGAACGCCTTCCTGCGCATCCAAGCCACGGAGGATGAAGTATTGACGGGCCACTTCGGTGGCGATGCCGAGGCGCTGCGAATCCAACAAAGCTTCGCTGGCAGCGGCTTGGGCGGATGAGGCTTCGATGAGGCGCTTGTTGCGGCCCCAGAGATCGGGGTCGTAGGCGAGATCGAAGGAGCTGCGGTAGCGTTGGTTCTCGAGGGGGATGGAGAGACCGGGTGGGAGATTTCCGCCGACGGCAGATTGGGAGTTGCGATTGATGCCAGCGGAGCCTGCGAGATCGAGGGTGGGGAAAAGCCGTGCGCGGTCCACGCCGATGAGGGCGCGTGCGGTATCGACGCGGGCTTTGGCGGCCGCGAGATCGTTGTTGGAGGTGAGGGCGCGGTTGACGAGTGTGTTGAGTTCGCCATCGTTGAAGAGCCGCCACCATTGATCGGGTAGAGAGGCGGCGGAGGTGGCTTTGCCTTCTTTCCAGGTGGCGCCGCCGGTGGCTCCCGGGGATTGGAAGTTCGGGCCAAGCTTGCAGGAGGCGATGAGCAGGGCGGCGGGCAGGCAAAGCAGGTAAGTTTTCATGGCTTAGTCAAAGGCAGTGGGCAGGGCCAAATTTTCCGCATGTTCCCAGGCAAGATCAAGGTAATGCAGAGCGGCGCGGTGGGGGCAGAGGGGTGGTAAATTTTCCGCCGCAAAGAAATCCGCGCCGGTGGTCTCGTGGCTGGTTGTGAGATTTCCGCCGATGAGGCGGCAGAGGAAAACGAGTTTGTAGATGTGCTCCGGCTGGCGCGGGTGGCCTTGGCGGTCTTTGTCCCAACAGGCGATGAGTTTGGTGGCTTCCACTTCCATCCCGGATTCCTCGAGCACTTCCTTGACGGCATTTTCAGCCGGGCTGCCATTGAGATCCGCCCAGCCGCCGGGCAGCGTCCAGAGACCGGAGGAGGCTTCTTGCACGAGGAGAATGCGCTTGTGCTCATCGAAGACGGCAGCGCGGACATCCACCTTGGGCGTGGCGTAGCCGAACTCGACGGGCCATTTGAAATCGGGTGCCGCCACCTGCATTGGGAGCGAGGCGAGCTCGTGCAGGCGGCGGTAGCGCTCAAGATCGTATGGCCCTTCGGAAAAGCGCAGGCCAGCCTCGGCGATGGACTTGAGCTCACGGCTGAGGGCGATCCAGTCCGGTGATTCCGTGAGCGAGGGGGTGGTCATGGGTGGGGTGCTTCGATGAAGACATCAACTTGCTGGCCAACATAGAGCGGTTGATTTTCCGGGCGTTTCAAGGAGTAAATCACTTGCAGCACGCGGGTGTCCACACGCTCGGTGCTGGCTCCAGTTAGGGAAACCTTGGGGATGACGTAGGGCTCCACGCGAATGAATTCAAGGGGGAAGGTGATGCGCGGGTCGCCCTTGAGGTAGGCCATGGCTTTTTGGCCGGGGCGGATGCGGGTGGCGTTTTGCTCATCAATGTCGGCACGGATCTGAAGGATGTCGGTTTGGCCGATGATCATGGCGGGGATCTTGGGGGCGGTGCCTGCATACTCACCCGCGCGGATGTTAAGCTGGATGATGTGTCCATCCTGCGGGGCGCGGACGGTGAGGCGATCAATCAGAAGCTCGAGGCGCTGGAGGGAAAGCTCGGAGGAGGCGAGCTGGGCCTTGGCGGCGGTGACCTGGGCTTGGGCCACGGCGACGTCTTGTTTGCGGTTTTCCAGATCGTCTTCAGAAACCGCGCGGCGGTCCGAGACGGCGGCGAGGCGGGAGAGTTGGGACTCGATTTTGGCGAGCTGCGCCTGGCTTACGGCGATCTGGGCTTGGGCGATTTCCTGCTGGGCTTGGATGGTGAGTTTTTCCGCGAGGAGATCCCGGTCATCCAGCTTGAACAAGGGTGCGTCTTTTTGAATCGCGTCATTCACTTTGACGAAAACTTCAGTGACGAGGCCGGGAGCGGGCACGCCGATGGCGACGTTTTCGCTGAGTGCTTCGAGAATACCGGTGGCGGCCACAGCTTCGGCGTATGGCTTTTCAGGCGGCGGCACCGGCGGCTCACCCGGCGGTGGCATGGCTCGCTCTGCCTGGACATTGGAGACATTGACGATGGCAACGACACCGCAAATGGCAGCGAGGATGGAGCCATAACGGAGAATTAGGGAAAAGAGATTCATAAGTAAAAATGTTAGAGGGCGTGCTCGTGCTCGAAGTGTGCCTGGGTGTCAGGAGCTTGCAGGGTGACGTCGAGGATCTCGCCATCGTCCATCCGGGCGATACGGTCGGCGTAGGAGTAAATCCGGTTATCATGAGTGACGATGATCATCGCGCGGTCCGGCGAGCGGGCGACTTCGCGGAATAGGTCCATCACGATTTCCCCGTTCTGTGCATCCAGCGCGGCGGTGGGTTCGTCACAAATCACCAAGGGCGGCTCATGGACGAGGGCGCGGGCGATGGCGACGCGTTGTTGCTGGCCACCGGATAATTTGTTCGGGCGGTCTTTCCAACGCGGTCCGAGGCCTACTTTTTCGAGGAGTTCCCGTGAGCGTTCAAGCGCTTTGCCGCTGGAGATCCCTTGGATGAGGAGTGGCACGCCGACGTTTTCCGCAATCGATATCGTGGGGATGAGGTTGAATTGTTGGAAAATAAAGCCGATGTGCTTGGCGCGAAAGCGGGTGAGTGCGCCACCGGACATTTTCTCCAATTGATTCCCGAAGACTTCGATTTCGCCACTCTCGACTCGCATGGTGCCGGCGATGGCACTGAGCAGCGTGGTTTTTCCACATCCCGACGGACCCACGAGCATCAGGATCTCACCGGTGTGGGCTTGCAGGCTCACCTGCTTGAGGACGTGGATTTTATCCGGCCCGTCGCCGAAACTTTTCTCGATGGAGCGGACATCCACCACCAGTTGGCCGTTCGTTTCACTCATGCGGGCAAATCATGGCGGGTGCATAGTCGCTGTGACGCAGGATGTCCATCTCATTGAACGTGCCGTGGTCCTGCATCTTCGCAAGCACGAATCCATGACAGCGCTTGGCGCGTGTGAACTTTAAATTTCGGGAACTCACTTACTTCAAGGGAGGCATGACCACTGGAATGGTTTCACGCTTATTGCGGCGATAGGCACGGAAGTCACCATCGACGGTGATGATTGATAGATGAGGATTGAGTTCGCTCATGCGGATCAAGCAGAGGTCGGCAAGGTCGGGCTGGCGGTCAGCGTAGCGGCGTGCCAATACGGCGAGTTCAGGGCGGTGGCTTTCGATAGCAAAAGCCAGACGGACAAGCCCGGTTTCGATCAAGCGCAGAACCAGTTCGCTGTTTTTCAGATGGTGGGCGGTTTCCGCCAAAACGGCCTCGCAGGTGAGCAGGGGTTCATGGATGTGTTCGGCAAGCGAATAAGCCCACGGAAAATAGAGATCCCTACGGTTCGCGAAGGCAACCAAGAAGCCCGTGTCGGCGATGCCTGTCATGCTTCAAATCCCTTTTTACCGCTGAGTTGGGCGGAGCCCTCGACACTTCCCGCCAGATCGAGAAACGGCTGACGTGCCTTTTTCGTGCGCAGTTGTTCCAAGTGCTCCCGCACGATCCGCCCCTTGGGCAAACCGGTGGTCCGGGATTCTTCCTCCAGCCATTGAACCAGGTCGGCAGGCAAGCGGAGGGTGATTGTGTTACTCATTTGCAAAAATGTAAGACAATCGATCTTGTGGCGCAAGGAGAATCCTGGAAGCACGTAAACGCTTGAGTACTTTACTGCCGGATTTCCCCTGAATCAATGGGGTGAGTGAAAGGCCCTTCTGTAAGAATCAAAAACCCACTGTGAACAAATCCGCCACCCGAGTTAGGCCGGTGACGTGGATCTTATCCGTTAGCGGATAGCTGGCGTCGCCGGGGCAAATGATACCGAGTCGATCCAGACGCAGGCTTTCAAGCGCGCTATCCCGGAATCCCGAAAGTAGATCTTCGGTGTCTTGACCTGGCGTTTTCAAGCCTCCGGAGATTTTTCTAACGCCTCAGGCACGGAAGACCATGGCGGGTTCGTAAAGACTAAGGCGGATGATGCCCATGAGGGCTGCGAGCATGCAAATCACCTGGATGAGGCAAAAGGCACCCACCGGGATTTGCCACGGCATGACGAAGGGCGGCTGGCCGTTTTTCAGCGCACCCATCGCGAATGCGGAGGTGGCGAGAAGGCCGAGACCGAAGCCGACCAAGCCCACGGTGAGTGCTTGGAAAATGAGCATCAGGCTCAGGCGGAAATTTGACATGCCCATCGCTTTGAGTGCGCCGAGGTGCTTGAGATTATCCAAAACAAACGCATAGAACGTCTGGCAGGCGATGGCCATCCCCACGATGAAGCCGATCACCACGGTGGTGCCGAAGGAAATGGGGATGCCGGTGTTTTTCACATACCACCAGACGGTGGAGGTGTTGAAATCCTTCTTATCCTCCCCGAAGCCGCGGTTCACGTAGGCGCGCAGGCCGGTTTCCTTTTCGATGGCGGCAGCGGCCTCATCCATCGTCATGCCCGCGATGGGAGCGGCGATCACGGCGGAAAGCATCTTGCGGGAGGGCGGGGTGTATTGCAGGGCGCGCTCATACGTCGTCCAAATGTAGGGGCCGCCGGTGAATGATCGCATCGCCTTACAAATCCCCACCACTCTGGCCTCCACATCGTTGATCTCGAAAACCGCACCGAGGCCGATGGGTTTCTTCGGGTCCAAAGAGAGCCGTTCCAAGGCAAGCTCATCGATCACCACGGTGTTAGGCAGCCGCAGATCCTCCAGATTTCCCTGCACCATGCGGGCGGGCGCACCTGCGAGCGAAGCGGCATCAATGCCTACCAACTGCACGGTTTTGAAGGCCCCGTTTGCCAAGCGCACCCGCTGGATGCCCGAATAAAGCGGCATCGCCCACCGCACGGCGGAGACTGAGCGCACGCGCGCCACATCGGTATCCCGCATCGGGTTGGTCTCGTTCACCTGCTCTACCCGCTCCTCGACGACGTAGATAGGTGCTCCCACATTTTTCAGAGTGGCCGTCGTCCAAGTCATCAAACCACAAAAAACCGAAGCCTGTTGGACGATGAGAAAAGTGGCGAAAAACAAGCCCGCCACCAGCATCAGATACTTCGCCGTATCACCAAAAAGCATTTTAAGAGCAAGACCGAACATGTCAGATAAAGGATGGGTGCCGGGCGATTCACCTACCCCAGGAGCATAGACGGAGAACCCAATTACGCAACACGGGACCTGTGGATGAATGAAGTTTTCCCTGATTCGTAGATTCTTTGGCATTCAGCGAGCGGGGATTCGGCATGACGTGATTACGTAAGCGCTCTCAAATTGAAAAGTGTTGTCACATTGCCGGAAAAAGACGACAACATCCGGGTTGCTCCCCCCTGCAATGATGATTCCCCTCAATTCCACATCCTCAGGCCTCACGCCATCGCTCGCTTGCCTTTCGGTTTGCGAGGCCATTTTCGTTGTCACAATGGAATCGCCTGACCGCCGCACTTCATGCCCCTGGGCGGAACTCTCGAATGAGGCGCTTTTACCCTGAATTTTCTAACATCCTTCAAACCCCAATCACCAAACTATCATGAAAACACAGAAAATACTCGTCGCCGGTGGCGGCGGCTTTATCGGCGGACAGCTAACGCGAGTCCTATTGGAACGTGGTCACCAAGTCGTCGTTGCGGATATCAAGCCGACGGATCGTTGGTATCAATATCATGACAAGGCGGAAAATCTTGTGCTCAATCTGGAAGAGAAAGATGCCTGTTTCAAAGCGGCCGAGGGCTGTGATGTGATCTACAACCTCGCCTGCAACATGGGCGGCATGGGCTTCATCGAAAACAATCGCGCCCTCTGCATGCTCAGCGTCCTGATCAACACCCACATGTTGATGGCCGCCCGCTTCCACAACGTGAAGGAATATCTCTATTCATCCAGCGCCTGCGTTTATGCCGCTGGCAAGCAGACCCATACCGATGTGGTCGCCCTCAAGGAAGGCGATGCCTACCCTGCAATGCCGGAAGACGGCTATGGCTGGGAAAAACTTTTCTCCGAGCGCATGAGCAAACACTTTGAAGAGGACTATGGGATGAACGTCCGCATCGTCCGCTTCCACAACGTTTATGGCCCTTTCGGAACCTGGGATGGTGGCCGCGAAAAGGCCCCCGCAGCGCTTTGCCGCAAGGTCATCCACGCCATCGCCACCGGCGATCTCAATATCGAGATCTGGGGCGACGGCGAGCAAACACGCTCATTCATGTATATCGATGACTGTGTGACAGGCATGGATAAACTGATGGCTTCGGATTATTCCAACCCGATCAACCTGGGCCGCTCCGAACTCGTTTCCATCAACCAATTGCTCGATATGGTTGAGAAGATCGAGAATGTGAAAATGGTCCGCCACTACAATCTCAGCGCCCCACAAGGCGTGCGTGGAAGAAATAGCGACAATACACTGATTCTTGAAAAACTCGGTTGGGAGCCTGAAATCAACCTGACGACCGGTTTGGAAAAAACCTATTGGTGGATCAAGGATCAATACGAGCGCAGAGCCCGTGGCGAAACCATCATCCAGTGATCATTGTCCGAAGGAATTCTCCATCTACAAACACCATCTTCAATGGCCACTCCACGAGTAAGCATCTGCCTGCCCAATCTCAACACGCTGCCCTATCTGGCGGAACGCTTGGCGACGATTCAGGAGCAGACGTTCACCGATTGGGAGTTGCTGGTCTATGATGGCTATTCGGAAGATGGCGCGTGGGAGTTTTTCCAGGAGTTTGCCAAATCCGAGCCACGGATGCGCTGCTGGCAAGGCCCGCGCGAAGGCACTCCGGGAAGCTGGAGTCCCTGCATCCGCGAGGCGCGCGGCGAGTTCATCTACGTCGCCACGAGCGATGACACCATGGCTCCCGATTGTTTGGAAAAAATGGTCGCAGCCTTGGATGGGAACCCTGATTGCGATCTCGCCCATTGCGCCATCCGCATCATTGATGAAAACGGCAACCCGGCCTTCGATTGGTGGGCCACCTCCTCTTTGTTCGCCAAAAGCTCGGGAGATCTCACCCATCTGCCGCACAAGCGGATGGCGCCGTTCGATGGGATCCTCTGTCTGTTAGGTGATAATGTTTATACCTCTGTCACCCAACTTCTCATCAGGAGTTCGTTGTTTGATAAGATCGGCTACTTCCCCAAAGAGTGGGGCGCACCGGGAGACTATCATTGGAACATCCGTGCGGGTCTGGTGGCCTCCACCGTCCACGTCCCGGATACTTGGGGCGGCTGGCGCATCCACCCGAACCAAGCGACGGTCGCAGGGAGTCTCCAAACGCCCGCGCACCAGGCCAAGCTCGATTCGATGATCGAGGATGTGGTTTCAAATCTCGGCAAATACGCCTCTGATAAGGGGCAGCTCGATGTCTTGGAAGGATTGGTGAAAAAGGCCGAGGATCTCCGCAATCACCTGCGCGGCCATGCCCAACAGGAAACACCGACGAGCCGCCGCTTATACCTTCTTCAACAAGCGCTCGCTGGCCAAAGCCCCGCTTGGCAGCACCTCACCTCGATGGCAAGCAGCGACGGCAAATGGCCTCTCGCCGCCCCTGAGTCCGTGAAGACATGGTTCGACTACGAAGTGCTCGTGCCACTCCCTGCGGCGGCGAAGAAACGGGTATCCTGAGAGAGATCGCGAGAGAAGACCCCTTGGATTGCGGTGGGCATCACCGCTTTTGGTGCAGGACACAAAAGGAGCGGTGAAACGGGTTCGCCGTGGGGGTGAAATGACAATGAGAAGACCTTTTGGGACACCCCATTGGCTCATCATCCGCGTGGGCGGACGCATTCCGCCCCTCTCTGAGTGCCGATCACGGCCCGTTTAGTGTCTAGTATCACTTTTTTGTCCTGCACCCGGTAATCAGACTTAATATAGTAATTGGTTTGACGTCTATTCCAACATCAGTTACAGTTCGAGTCCGATGTTGCATTTGAGCTTTCATTCCTGATTCGCCTGACCGGCTAGATATCCAAGCCGTCTGTTAGGCCATGCTCGCCCGGTGGGCGGCATTGATTCGTTTCCAGACCTCTGGTTTTTACCAATGGATGGTCGTGTCCACATTTATCAGGAATTTTTTATGTCTCATCGCTTTTCGGAAGAATCGC
>JBBRIB010000011.1:0-18441 GCA_038221745.1 Verrucomicrobiales bacterium | reverse complement strand
CCAGGTTATGATCGGTGGGGCCGCCAGAAGAAAAAACGTCAGCGGTGGAAAACGAAAAAGCTTCAGCGCCCGGATTGGCAAGGAAATGATACGGTGAAACGGATCTTGTCGCATGAGGGGAATCAGGCACCACAGCATGACGGAGGAGGCAAAATTCCCGATGATCGCGGAGGGTTTCCTCAGGAGGCTGCTGCGCAGAACCATCCGCTGCTCGATACGTTTGTCGAAGGCCGCACGGGAAGGGCTTTCACCTGAAAACGATTCCGGATGAACTTGCTGATGCGCCCGCCATGCTTCCAATCGGAACCTACGTGCTTCCTTCCTGTGTTTCCCCGCCTCGCGAACATCCGCATTCAAAAGACAGAGGTCAATCCTGAGCGGATGATCATTACCGTATCGGGTTTTGAGTATGTCATCAATTTTTTGCAAGGCTTCCGAAACCTCGTCGGCCTTTCCGGAATAACGAAAGTCCGCCTCAATCTTGACAAGAGACGCCTGTAGAAAATCCGGATGATTGCGTCCCACCAAAGTGGAATACATATCCTCCGCTTTGCCGGCCATGTGAATCGCATCGAATAGCTGCTCTCTGGTGCCCGCCAGTCGGGATTTTGCTGCGAGCAGATAGTGATAGGCGGTGTCGGAATCGAGGGTTGGGTTGTCTTCGATTGGCGGGGATAAACATTCTCCGGCGTTCAGAAGATCAAGATCGAGGTGGGCAAGCCAGAGGCGTCGTTGCACGCCCAGAATGCCATGGTTTCCGGCGAGGTGCTCTGCCTGTTGGAGTGCCTGTATTGCCTTGTCGATTCGAAAGGCAACGCGATGAATCATCGAAAGTGAGACGAGTGTCTTTATGGCAATTGCGGGATCAGATATCGCGGCCTGCTTGAACAAGGCTGGCGGCAGCTTAACCGAGAAACGCGCCGCATTTCCTGCGTGTAGCAGGAGATCCAGTAAATCGCCTGCGAGTTTGATATCGAGCGGAGATTTTGGCTTTTTCAAAAGTGATCGCACTTTGGAACTGACACGACGAAAAAATTTCGCAGTCCGCCGGGCACTGAGTGCGCGGGTGTGACCAATGACCCCGAGTAAGTCATCAGGCAGAGAGACCTGGAGAAATTTTTTCTCAGTGAGAAGTGTGAGAAGTCGCTTTTGGTCGTTGTTAGAACGATGAATCCATGCGATTTCGTTTGCGACTCTGGCGTTCATTTCCTGGCGTTCAAAGAGAGGTAGAATATCGGCACGGGCGTGTTTCCAGTCATCGTCTCTTACGAGATAGCGCTCTTCAACGGCAAGGCGCAACTGTCGGTGGGAAAATGTGAGTGCCCCGGATTTTACCGCGAGCCATTCCTGAAATGCCAAGTACAAGCGGGAACAAAGCATGCGAGGTGCGACAGTTAGTTCGATGATTTCATCCTCAGTGAGGCCGTTTACGCTGGCCGCGATGCAGGAGAGAACCTGCTTCACGAAGCCGGGGGCATTGTCTTTAAAATCCTCCTCGATACGGGCAAGTATGGTGGCGAACAAACGGGATGGGGAATCCGCTGTGAGCAGTTTTTCGATCTGCTCGCCGAGCTGGTCGTTATGCCCGATCACGCGCAATTCATTGAGTAGAATTGTGAGGAAGAGTGGTGACCCGGCACACGGATGGGCGATTATCCCTGAGGCTTGGGCTTCGGGTAGTCTCTTGCTGTATTGTGCCAGATACCGGTCTATGAGATCGGCGCGAGATGCGGCCTCCAGCGGGGAGAGCCGGAGAACCCTGGGAATTTGCGTGACTAGAATATCCAGCAGCGGCCCTTCCGCGCAGGACAAGACGATGAAGATGTTTCCGTATGGAAATGTCGGCAACCAGCTGAATTCGGTAGCCTGCTTGGCCTCTTCGAGTTGATCCACTCCATCGATGACAATAATAAAGCGATCCGCTGAGTTTCCGGCTTTTTCCAAAATATCCAACCATCCGGAAATCGCAGCCGAGCGAGACAGTGCAGGAGGCGATTGCACCCCGAGGCATGTGGCAAGTTCGCGGCGCAGTCGGTCAATCATTGCCCAAGGCGA
The DNA here is from genome assembly GCA_038221745.1 of Verrucomicrobiales bacterium. Classification (GTDB taxonomy): domain Bacteria; phylum Verrucomicrobiota; class Verrucomicrobiia; order Verrucomicrobiales; family Akkermansiaceae; genus Luteolibacter. The sequence goes on along the minus strand of JBBRIB010000011.1, from coordinate 16,386 downwards.
CGCGCTCTTTTTCGAGGCTCCGATATAATGGGGGATAATCCACTCCCTTCCCCTGGTGGAATGGCGGGACAGTCGGTTCAGCGACCAATTTGATAGTAGCGCTGATTTGCCCATTCCTGGTGCTGCGGCCACCAATAAAATGCGACCCTGCCTGGCTCCCGTGTTGAGGGCTTCCATCCATTGCGCGTCGGCGATATAAAACGATGAGCGCTGAGTTGCGAAAGCGATATGATCCTGCCGCTCTTGCCATAGGGGATCATCCATCGGAGCCGAAGGGAACTCCCCATCCAGCAGCGCCCACAGATCCTCGGTGATCCGTTTTCCGAAATCCGCCGGATCGTCGTAAACCGACGGCTTACGGGAAGCGCTTGCGAGACGTGTTTTAAGTGCGCCTAGCCTGGCGGATTGTTCAGGGCTTCCGGAGCGGTATTGCTGCCGCACATCGTTCGGCAACGTTTCCAGAAAAGAGGGATTTCGGAAATAAACGAGTGAGCGTGAGGCATGATCTCGGCTCTGCATGGCGGCCAGGGCGATCTCGAGCTCGGTCATGCTGCAGGGAAAGCCTTTCACCGCCGCCGCGTAGCGTTCGGCCAAATCTCCTGGCAACGAGTCCGGGATCCAGCCATAGCGCTCGCCGAGGATGGCTACGAAGAACGGCCGGCAATTGTTCACCTCCTCCAGGCAGATCCTCACCGCGCCGAGGTTCTCACACTGTTCCTCGGTTATCCCCCAGCGGAGATCTACCTCCACAACCTCAAAAAGCCTCAGCCTGGCGCGTCTGCGCAATTCGGGAAAGACTTCCTTCGCCAGGATTTCCCGCTCTTCCCGCATGTCCAGAAAGGTGGAGGAAATGAAGATGCGTGCAGTGCGATAGGGCGTCTGATCCGGAAGTGGCAGTGGCTGTGGCTGGGCGGGCGCCGTTTCCTCTTTCGTTTCCTCGCCGCCGAAATGCGCCAACACTGCCCCGAGACCTCCCTTGAATCCCCGACCCACGGCCATGAGTCGCCAGCCATCGTTGCGGTAGATCTCGGCGAAGATCAGAGCCTTCTCACCGCCGTGTTCCCCCGGCGCCGGCTGGTAGGCAGCGAGAGACGGACCGGATGGGAGGTTCACCTCCCAGAGTCCCGCCTGAAGATCCCGCATGTCGCCTGTCCCATCAATCGTGGCGACAAAGACCAGCCTCTCCACCGAGGGCGGGATGCGTGCAAGATCGAGCTTGAAGGTTTCCCCATGGTTTCCAAATGCTCCCTTCAGAGTGATTCCACCGCATGGGGAGCGCTTCTGGTTGTAGAAAATGAAATACTCTTCCCCTGCGAGTTTCCCATTGGCCTGCAGGCCGAAGCAGGAGAAAACCAACGTCGCCCCCGGCACGCCGCCACCCATTCCGATGCGAAGTTTCCCAGTGCCGGCAAGCGCATCAAGTTTCAGTCGTTGTCCGCGTTGGAGTGCCTGCATGGGGGAGAGCGGTTCAACTTCTATCTTTCAAAAGTGAAACGACTCCCAGTCCCAGCAAGCTCAAGCCCGCGGCTATCGGAATCACACATCCGAAGGAAGTGCTGTTGTAAATCCGGTTGTAGGCGGCGCGTTTCGGGTGGGTGAGCCATCCCCGGCCGCGAGGAGCTTTGAGACCGAGGTTGTGGCGGACAACCTCGGTCTCATGAGGTGCGGGCGGCGATTCTTTTTTTGATCGAAGGGATACGGAAACCGAATTTTCATAAAGCTGGTAGATCACCCTTCGCTGGCGCGGATGCTGAAGCCTCCCTCGCTATCGGGGTTCGGGGTAAGGACGGTGCCGCAACCGGGGCAGGTGCTTGAGCCGTTGTCGTCGCGGCCGCCACCGCAGAAGACGATGCCGCAGTTGCCGCACGATCCTGCACCGGGGCTGCCGCAATGGGCGCAGTCCGGGCAACCATCCACCATGCGGGAGTTCACGGAAGGTAGCCCGGCACCACGCTCGCCGAAGTCTGCATTTTCCGCATCGAGCCTGTGGGCGGCGGTTGGTGAGTAAAGATTGTAAGCCGGATCCAAGCCATAGCGCATCAGGTACGGCAGGCGCTTGACGCCGCAGAGTGCGTGAATGAAAAGCTGGCGTGGCGGATCGTTTTCACTTTTTCGATTGTCCCATGCTCCATCGCCGACTTTCTCGATGGAGAGGGGCAGTTTCGCGAGCATGACTTCCTTTTCATCGCCGTCCGCCACGCCCATGCTGGCGGTGCTCAGGGTATCGCTGATCCAGACAAAAAGTTTGGCCCAGCCTTGTTCGTCGGTCTGGTGGAGGTTGAGCACGATGTCGGTGACTTCGCGGAGTCCGCCGAAGTCGATGTCATCACCGGCACCGATCGCGTAGAAATTCCCTATGCTGGTGGAGTCGTGGAGAGCTTTAAGTGCGGGGCGCCAGTTGTCGCTGGGCTGGCCGTCGGTGATGAGGACGATGATGGGTCTGAAGTCGCCTTTGGCACCCGGTTGGTTGCGGCGGACTTCCTGGTGGATGCGGTCGCCGAGAAGCAGCAAGGCACTGCCGAAAGCGGTGCCTGGGCGGACTTTGAGTTTTGGCACCTGGACTTCATCAATGGGCTGCAGGGGGGTTCTCAGTTCCGCCCTGCTGTCGAATGTGATGAATGAGAGACAAGCGGTTTCCAGTGCGTGAGGGTTGCGCTGGAGGGTGCGGACGAGCGTTTCAATACCGGTCTGGACACCTTCGATGCCGGTGCCGATCATGGATTCCGAGCAATCGAGGAGGACGTAAATGGGAAGACGGCGCATGGTTTGTTTGATTAAATGTTGGCCATTTGAACGTGGACAAGGCGTCCTCCGTCCTCGGGGCTGAGGAGAAGTTTCTGATTGTTTTCCAAGCGCACCTGGGAGCCGGGAGGGTGGTAAATTCCCTCGCCGGAGGTGACGTCTTTCAATCCTGTTAGAGTTTGATTGACGAATACCCAACGGTCCGCATGGAAGATGAAATAGCCGACTGGTTTTTTCTGAGCTTCAGTCAACCTTTCGCCGGGAAAGACCGTGCGGGAGACGTGCCATGGGTAGAGATACTGATTGGAATAGACCATCAGGCGGTGGTTGTCCGGGAGGAATTTCCCACCGCCGCGGGATGAATACAGGTTCAGGACGGGAAGCGGGCCAATGAACTGGGTGCCGCAGAATGGGCACTTCGGGCGGGTGGTATTGTCGAAGACGAACCATTTCTGGTCGCAGGCCGGATTCACGCAGGGCTGGATGAGATCGACTGTTTTGACCAAGGCGCGCTCCATGTCATCAGCCGTCGGGCGCGAAGCGGGGTCGTGGAGGCCGGTGACGAAGGCTTTGGTGAAAACTTCCTTGAGGTAGGGGCCGCAGATGTCAAAGGGCATACGACCGGTATCTGCGAAAGGCAGGAATCCCGGCTTAAAAGACGTGGGGTCCGTGCGGTTCGAGTGATCCAGCGGATGCTCGACGAAGAGCGCGTTCAAGCCCATGGAAAGCTCCTCATCGCGCTGGGCATCGGGATCATGGATTTTCCTGCCCCGCAGCGGATGGCGGTATAAAAGATACATATAGACCAGCACGGCGAGGGCGTGACGGTCGGTCTCGATTCTGGGGAGGAATTTCGCGGCATCCGCAATAGGGAGCTTGAGGGTTTTCATCACTTCCGGGGCGATGAAATCCGGGGTGCCGACGACATCGGGTGGATACTTCCCCGGAACGACGAGGGTATCGATGTCGATGATGCAGGAGTTGCCGCCCGCCGGATCGAGAAGGACGTTTTTGTAGGAAAGATCGGAGTGGGCGAGGCCGGCCATGTGGAGGCGGCGGACGGAGCGGGAGATTTTGATACAAGCGGTGAGATAGCTCAACCAGGAGCCGCGTTCTCTGGGATCGAGATGTTTCTGCTGATGGTTGGCGGATGCGAACCATTTTCCTTCCTTTTCCCTTCCTTTGATGCCGAGGAAATCACTGTTCTTTGAGCCGTGCTCAAAGAAAAAACAATTCCGGTAGGTGGGCATGACCACTCCAACCATCCCTTTCTCCTCGATGATATGGCTGGGCCAGCAGAACAAGGGTTCCCAATAAGCACCGCCTTCCTGCTCGAAGATACGCTGCCGGAAAACGCCTGTGATGTTCCGTATGCGCTCCATCGAGTTGAAGTCCGGCTTTTTCCGATACCATCCGATCACCTGTTTCCGGTCTTTGGAAAAGAACACATCCTTCATCCCGCCGGAGCCTGCTTGGGCTTCATCGTCGAACTCGAAGGAAGTTCCATCCGTGGATTTGAGTTTTACGATGCTCATGGCTGGCGTTTGGTTGCGATGATGGTGGTGCGGTCATCGTGATGGCCGGGGGAGTGGAAATCCATCCAACTGAGGAGGGCGGCGGCGGATTCCGCAGGGGTGGAGGCTGGTGAAATGACGGGCAGAATTTCATCCCAGAGAGTGTCCCATGCTGCGGGATCGGCCAGACAGGCGTCGGAATCGAAACGCGGATCGGAAATGCCATCGGTGACGAGCATCAGGGCTTTGAAATCAGGGACCAGCGTGAATCTTATACGCGCCATGATGGCATCAGCGTTGGCGAGCGCCTCCTTCATAGTGAGGAAAACAGTCTGCCCTGCGAACTCGCCGCCATCGGGTCTGGTGAGCAGGCAGGGGTCGCCATCTGGCGCGCCGACAACGGCGGCGGCACCATCACCGATGAAGAACGTCGCGGCGAACCATTTGCCGTCCGGTAGGGGATGAAGCAGTGAGATGATTAATGTGGTATGGAAATCGCGTATGGCGGCGTGGAGGCCGGCAGCTTCTTTCTCAATGGCGTTGCGAGCGGCGTAGGCTGCTTTTCCGAAAAGGTCGTAAAGCTGATTTCTTAGAAAGGTGTTTGCAGAAAGGTCACCCGGTGCGGAGGCCCAGGTGGCTACGAGGGAGTTGAGCTGGCACTCCGGGGCGGATAAGCGGTCGGCGAAAAAGGCTTTCACCGAGTCGCAGGCGATTTTGGAACCACGGCGGGAATACTTGGAGCTGCCTGCTCCGTCCGCGACCGTTAAGGAATACCATTCCATCTCTGGAAACCATGCCATGGCCATATCGTCATCGCGATAACTGCCGACATGCGCGTGGGAGCGTCCGCGCAGGCTGGCTCCGATGATTTGCAGCGGGCCATCATCAAGGAAGGCGGTTTCCCTATCCATTTTCCAGAACTCTCCGTTCACATCAGATTCCAGGTTTTTCCACAAGGAGCGGGGATCGGGATTGATCGTCAGGGCGAGGGTGAGATCCGCGAATCGGGTTTCGGAAAAATGGAGGCGGACACCGATTTCCAAGTCGCCGTCGGTTTCCGGTTTTCCGGCCAAGGTTGTTCCGGCAAACGCCAGACCGGCAGGGGGTGGGGCAAGGGTCTCCAAGCGACTGATGGTAGTTTCCCCAAGGCTCTCGGGCGCAAGAAGCTCGTGGGTATAGTCACGCCCGACCATCGCATTCGGGATGCGGATAGAAAGGGGCGGCGCGGCAGCGGGTGGGGTTGGTGGCGCGGGCGGGGGCGGCAGTTCCGCTGGAGGCGCGGGTTGCTCCGGCGCGGGCGCTGGGGCGGATGTCAGGGAGGCGGAGACTTCCGCGAGGGTGGCTGTGCCCGCCAGCATTTGGTCGATACTGGCGATGAAAGCGGCGGGCCATGATTTCGCCTCCGGGTTTTCCGCGAGGCTGCGGAGGTTTCTCCAAGAGGGAGGCTGATCCGCCACGATGAGGTGAAACACTGCGCCGAGAGCTTTGACGTCACGCTGGCGCATCTGGCCTGGCTCGTCGGTCGCGCCGTCGGGATAGTAGGTCTGGAGATCCGTTTTGTCCGGGTGTCCACGGCGGCTGTTTAGAAGCTCAATGTCGAATTCGCCAGCGGGAAATACGACGATGCAGCCAGGCATGATGGAGCCATGGGGTTCTCCAGTGGCGTGGATTTCTTCCAGGTATCCGATTAGCGGCGCGAGGAGCCGGGCGGGGTGCTCTGCGAAGAGGTGGTGGGATTTCCTTAAAAATTCAATCAGCGGAAGGCCGTTCCTCGGGATTCTTGCGAAGCTGTTTTCGGACGACATGATGTGGCTTTCAGAAAACGAGATTCACTTCGGGAGGCGGCGGCGGAAGCTGAAAATCAACGCTGGGACCGGTGCTGGCGCTGCCTGCGGCTACGCTGGACGAAACCCAGCGGAAGAAGTTCGAGAAGCCGTTCCCATCCATGGTATCCAGTGTCACCACATGGTCGGCCAACGGCACGAGATCCTCCTTACGGGCTTTTGGGCCGGCCGCACATGCGATGATGGAGGCAAATCCCAAACCGCGGACTTTGGGAATCATCTCCTTGTAGAGTTGTATGTCGGAAGGCACACCGTCGGTCATTAGGAAAAGCAGCGGACGCCAGTCCCCTTTCTGTTCGCCTTCCGTCCTGAGCACCTCAGCGGCGACCCGCGCGCAGAGAACTTCCAGCGCTGCACCGAGGTGTGTGGGGCCGGAATCCGGGCAGGAGATTTCCGGTAACTGGAGACTTTCCAGCCCGCTGAGGGGAAGAATGATTTTCACCTCCCGGTCAAATGTGATGATGGAAAGGTGCATCGACTCCAGCGCGTGCGGATCCTGCCGAAGGGCGGCAAGCATCGCGCCGATCCCGGATTTAACGGATTCGATTGCTTCGCCCTTCATCGAGCCTGATGTATCGAGGAGGAGATAAACGGGAAGACGGCGCATGGGACGGATAATGGATGTTGGGGAAAATCAAGTGACGATCTGGATCTCCGGCGGCGGGGGCGGAAGTTGGTCCAGACCCTCCACTTCCTTCCCCGCTGTCTCGACAGCCTTGCTGTTGCTGCTGACGGATGCTGATACCCATTTGAAGAATTTCGACATCGCCGATGAGTCGGAAATTTCAGGAACTTGGAATGCTGCCAGTTTCGTAAGTGGGACGGTCTCGCGTGCGATGGAATCAAACGTGATCACGCTGAGATAAGCCGTTTCCAACGCATACGGATCTTGCCGCAAAGCGGAAACCAGCATCTGCACGCCGTTTTTGAGCTGTTCAATCAGTTCGCCCGTCATGAAGCCGGAGGTGTCCAACAACAGGAATACCGGAAGCCTTCTCATGGTTCATTTGGTGTTTTGTTTGCCGCTCAGAGGATGAAATTCATGCCCAACGCCCCGAGGAGGATGATCAAGAGGATGCCGAAGATGGCGATGACGAGGTTGGTCATGTTCGAAACGCTTGCGGAAGCGAGCGCGGTGTTGAGATCGGAGGGTGTGAGTTTGCGGTAGTTGTCCACAGCGACCTTGAGTTCCGGGAGGGAGGTGGCGAGCGCACCCGCGAAATAGTGCAATCCGGCGAAGACCGCGGCACCGAGGAATCCTTGCAATGTGGTGCCATAAACGGCAGTCCAGCCGAGGAAAACCGCATTGAGAGCAAAGCTGCAGACGATCAGGCCGCCCGTGCCGACGAAAAACGTTTTCCAGCTATCCGTATGTTCCTCCGAGTCGATGTCATCGAACAGCTCAGGGCGTTTTTTCTGCTGATGCCGGTTCCAGATCAGGAAAAGGATCACTCCGACAAGGCTGATTCCCGCACCCGTGAGGAGAAGGCCGGTTGGGTGCAAAACGGGTGCTTCCGCTTGGCGGGAGAACTGGTTGTAGCCTGTCATGTAGTAGTAAGCCACGCTGGAAAACAGGAACATCAAAACCGCCATGAACACGTGAGTGAAAACGAGCTTCTTCTCACGAGCCACCAGTACTACGAGCTGTTTCGCCTTCCCGCCCTGCCCGGTGAACGTCCAATGAAGGAAGACCCAGACCGGTGCGATGAGATACATGAGATAGATGTTTGCGAAGTTCGATCCGAGCGGATTGGCGATCCCTCCCGCGCGACCGACGCCGATCGAGACAAGCATGTTCGCAAGCTCCGGGTTGTTGGTGCTGGCATTGATGACCATGGTCCGGCTCTTGTCGCCCAGGTGCTTCCCGGCTAGACCCGCTGAAGCATTGACCATCATGTCAGTGGTGATGGGAATGCCCCACTTGCATATTGCAAATACAAGAAGCAAAGTTTGAATGAGGAAAAAATGCCTCCCGCCGAAAGAACCCCAGTTGGCGGTCTGGAATTCGTGAATACTAACTAACCAATCAGCCATCTTAAGTTTTAGAATAAAGGAAGTGTCCGGTTATCAACCGCAATTTGCGAAACCTGCTTTTGAATTGCCGGAGCAAAAAGCTGTCGTGCGACAAGTCCATAGACAAGAAAAAAATAACAACTTCGATGACTTTTTCGTATTCTTTCCAGTCTAGCGGAAGGCACCATTTTCACAGGCTCTCACAAATCCCTCGCCATAGCCTTTCAAGCGATCCCACACCTGCCGGATGTCATTACTCTCATCCTTGGTGACGACCCGATCGGCCGCCGCCATTGAGATTTGATTCAACAACTCTGAAAAGTGCGCGATGATCTGCTGGGTGGCTGGAATGACATGATTGATCGTCGCTTCTTCCACCACGGGATCCTTCACGAAGTGCCCGCCTTGCTGACGGCAAAGCCAATCCAGGATACCATTATCTTCACTCAATTCGATAATCTGCTGCACTCGATCCAACGGATTTTTGCTTCCTGAGTTTGCATCCATCGGCTTTTCCGCCCACTTATACACCAACGAAAGAGACACACCCAACTCAGCGGCCACCGCCTTGGGTGTGGTCTTCTGCAGGGCATCTCTCAGAATCTCGTAACTTTCCATGCCGGAATGTGACAGCTCTCCCAGCTCTTGCAAAGCGAGTAAATGAGGCGATTTCCCCTGCCCTATCAGCCACCCGCTGCCAATGCCACCACTTCCACCCGTGCGCCCTCGGTGATCATGACCGTTGGGTAATCCCGAGGAAAAACCGCTTGTTCATCCAACTCCACCACCACGGGCTTCCCTTCGAAGCCGAGGCTCGTGAGCAGGCCCGTGATCGAGACGCTTGCTTCAAGCTCATGAATGCCCCCGTTGAGATGGATCTCTATCATGGTTCTTTTACCTCCACTGGCCGAGTTGTTCGGGAAATGGGCAGTCCTTGCAATCTGAAAAATCCTCAAGGCAAAAATCCTGATAGATCTGAAGCAAGGCCTGATGATGATAGACCCGCCGCAACCACGGCCGGGCGGCTTCGATGGAACCAAACAGCCGGATCGCGCAGCGCTTTACTTTATCATTGGGCGAGGAACAGCGGATCTGCGCATAGGATTTAAAAGTCATTCCCTCCTCATGCAGCGCCAAGGGAGCGAGATGATTTGCGATCAATTCCAAGGCTTGCGCTCGTCCGAACAAGCCCACCCGCTGTGCGGAGGCGGCCGAGGTCAAGGTATGATGATGGTGCCAAAACTCATGCTCCAGGGTATGCAGGAAATCGATCACCGCCTTCGCCTCAAACGGCCTTGCCAATGCAAGCTTCCGATAGCGGGGCCAAACCTTGGTCAATGCGGCCAATGCTCCCACCCGCCGATGGGGATGATTGGCCGGGCGCTGGCCATGGGTCTTCCATGGGATGGCGCGATCCGCCGCCACTTCGAAACGTGCGCGGTTTCTCCACCATTCGTCCCACAGCTTTCGTAAATAATCCCGGGTATCCGCTGGGACCAGTTCGTGAATCCCCGCTGTTAAAAATCCTGCTGAACCGAAAAGGAGTGCCTCCGCCGCATCGCCCTCAGCTTTTAATAATCCAAGCGGCAAACGCTGCGCCAACAGCCGCATCGCCAGCGAATTCCCCCGGTAGCCGAGCGTTTCCGCCGTCGCTTGATAGAGTGCCGCATCCCGCCCATGCGCATCCACCGTTTTTAAAATCCGCTCCGCCTTATGGCTGGCACGTAGAAGCGCCGCCTCCTTGAGCAGCCGCTCCACCGCCCCCGCGGGCATGCCCTTCAAGGGATGCACACAACGCCCGGGATGGGCGATGGCCACCTCGCGCTGAGGCCGGCTGAGAGCGTCTGAAAGTTGTAGCTCTGAGATCACCACCTGCGCAACTTCACGATGCTCCAAGGTCCGCGTGTGCGCCCTCCGCGCATCTGCCCGGAACACCACATGCAGGATCACTTCTTGAAACGCGCGATTTACTCCATGACCGTGAAGCTCCCAATCGACCGCTTCAGGATCCAACTCCAACGGACCCGTCAGCAGCTCACCCTCGATCTCGACGGCGGCGTGAAAAAAATCCGGTCCCGCCCCGCGATTCCATTCGCCGAATTGCACGATGCGCACTTTCTTCCCCGTCGTCGTTTTAAAATCCCTGCCCAAGGCCCCGGAAAACCACAGGGCCTGGAGTTCCAGCTCGGGAGGCAAGCCCCCTGCCGCTGTCTCTGCAAATGCCAGCGGCGGGTGCCATATTGATTCCAACAAAAATCCGTAAGTCATTACTCGAAATTCAAGAATTCAGGGTTTCGCGATCGCCGGGGCTTTGTTCGGGTCAGCGGGCGGCGGCGGCGGCGGATCAAGAATATCCAGCCAGCCCTTCACAGCCTCGGATTCCGGAACTCCGCTGTAGCGCGTGAGCGCTTCCCGCAGCGCGAGAATGGCTTTGTCCTTGTGATTGGCCGCCCGCTCCATCGCGATGAGATGGAAATCCTGCCGCAATTGGTCCGCCGGATTGGAAAAATATTCCTTTGCCGTCTGGAAGGCCTTCGCCGCGTCTTCCGGCTTGGCCGCACGCAGAAATTCCAAACCCACAGCCTCCATCAGCACTCCGCTTTTCATCCGCTCCGATGCCTTCTCCAACTGCATCTGCCGCTCCAAGGCACTCTTGCCCCACTCGATGGTTGATGCCCGCAGCGCCCGGTAGGGAATATCCGCCTCAAGCTTCTCGCCCGTGCCGCTCAAGTGCTTGAATGGCCGATACAGCGGATCTCCCAAAACCACGCCCTGCCATGATGTGACAGGCATCGCCATCCAACACGCTTCCACCCACGTCATGCCTTCGAGCAAGCGTCTTTGAATCAAGCCGAAATCATGGGTGAGATGGAGATAAGGTTCATACACATTTCCGACCGTGGCCGCCGCGCCTCGCGCCAACAATGGCGCACACCAGTTCTTCTCAGCATCGCCCAACTGCTCCGCGCTGAATGAATGCAGATGCATCGCGATTGCCCCTTTTTTAAAACGAAAACCCGGGTTGAGAAACGGCCCGCTTACGTGCCAATCATACCACCCATCATAGAAAGCCGCCTCAGTCATCGGATAGTTCTTTGGCAACGTATCATTGAAGCGGTCCACCACCGTCGGAATACCCACCCCGGCATTCGCCTTTACCACATCTTCCAACCAGGCATCACCTTGGGGAAATTTATTGGCTACATCCACATAAGATCTTCCCCATAGTCCGGTTTTCTCAACCTCCACCGCATCCCGGATCATACGCTCGCAAATGGCATAACTCGGACCATCGATTCTAGCGGTTAAAACCAGGTAGGGTAATTCCGCATCCGTGATGGATTGATCGTTCCGGTGATATTTGTTCGCGAGGACTCCACCTGTGGGCAGCCCCTCCACGCCAAACATCGCCAGTTCTGAATCCACCGATGCCTCATCCCTCGCTCCCACCGGATCACTCGGCGGCGGTGCCGGGGGTTCATCCGGCTTGGCGGGCGGCTTCGGCTTCGGCTCGATTCTCAAAGGCACGCCGCGCATCAGGACGATCACCCGGATCTTATTGATTACCGGCAGCTTCACCCCGCCGCCATCCACTTTCCGCTCCCACCAGGTGCGGAAATCAAATTGATTGCGCAGCGGTTTCAAAATCATTTCCTCATATTCCTCGCGGCTGATGTCCGGCTTCTTCGGCAGCGACATCGCCACCAGATTCGTTGCCGGAATCCCCCTTGCCTCCTGATAGATTTCCGCGAGGCGCCGGGACTCCGGTAAATCCGAGTTATAAATGATCGCAACCGCCTCGGGCGCGATCGCGGCATGCGCCACGCCTGTCACCCACGCTGCAACCAAGGAAATTCCGGAAATCCATTTCATCCGCGCCAGCATGCCCGTAACGCCAGCGCATGCAAGACCCGGCATTCCCCTCACAGAGAAATCTTCAAGCCGTCCCACGCCACGTGCACATGCCCCGGCAGCGCGGCCTCCAGCTCCGCCGCATCAAATTCATGCGATAGATGCGTGAGCCATGCCTCTTTTGCTTCGACCGCCTCGATCGCCTCCAGCGCCTCCGCCAAGGTGAAATGCGTGGGATGATCCGCCGTCCGCAAGGCATCCACGATGAACACATCCACTCCCCGGATGCGCTCGCGCGTGTCCTCGGGGATCTCCTTCACATCACAGATGTAAGCCACTTTCCGCGCTCCTGGGTATTCAAAGAGAAATCCCAAAGTTTCCACCCCACCATGTTTCACGGGCAGCGGCGTGACCTTCAGATCGCCATAAAAAAACGGACCGTCGATGACTTTCGGGTCCGGGCGCACATAGCCGCGAATCACCTCCTCGGGCGAGAACGCCCAGCTAAACATCTTTTTGAGCACCTCCATGCAGCTCTCCGTGGCATGCAGTGGCAGCGGCTCATGCGAGTGCCAACAAAACGCCCGCAGCTCATCAAATCCCGCCACATGATCCAAGTGCGAGTGAGTGTAAATCACCGCATTGATCGACCGCAGCCCCTCCCGCAACGCCTGCATCCGCAAATCAGGCCCCGAGTCCACCAGCAAGGTCACCTCCCCCGCCCTCATCACCACCGATGACCGGAAACGCTTGTTTTTCGGGTCCACCGAGCAGCACACCGCGCAATCACAGCCAATCACCGGCACCCCCACCGAGGTTCCCGTCCCAAGAAATGTCATAGAAAAACCCGCCACGGCCCAGAGACTACACAGCTCGAACCCATGTGCAATCGCTTGCGAGCGCTTTCTAAACGGAGCGCTGGCTTTGATGGCTCATTCCAACGCCGATCTCAGATCCGCTGCGGCGCTGCGGGCACTGGAGGGTGGGCTGGGAACGAAGGTGAAATCGTCATCCATCTCCGCCATGAGCAAGGCATCGGCCTTGCCACTATCGAGAGTGAGAGTGGGCGCTTCCTCTTGATGGCTTGCAGCCACCTTGCTGGCGTTGGCGAGGGCGGCGAGGGCGGCTGGGGGGACAGTGCTTGGCTGGAGATTGCGCGGGGTGCTATCGATGGGGTCGAGCTGGGTGATGGTGGCGGCTTCCGGGGTGGCTTTGAACTCCTCGAATTTCCGGGCAGTTGTTAGGACGCGGGTTTCGAAGGAGCCGATCGCATTGTTATAGCTTTCCACGGCACTGCCGAGGGAGCGGCCGAGTTTGTGAAAATGATCGGCGAGTTTTCCCAAGCGTTCGTGCAGCGTGCGACCGAGCTGGGAAATTTCCCGGGCATTTTCCGCGATGGATTCCTGGCGCCACCCGAAGGCCACGGCCCGCAACAGAGCGATCAGCGTGGTGGGCGTGGCGAGGATCACGCCCTGGTCCACCCCGCGCTCGATCAGGCCGGGATCGCTCTGAAGGGCTGCGGAGAAAAACGATTCGCTTGGCAGGAAGAGCACCACGAATTCCGGGGCTTGGGCAAATTGCGCGGAGTAGTTCTTCGAGGAAAGCTGCTGGATATGGGTGCGCACCTGGCGAGCGTGGCGATGCAACGACTCTTCGCGCACGGTATCTTCGGTGGCTTCCAACGCATCAAGGTAAGCATCCATCGGTGTTTTGGAATCGACGACGATGGTCTTACCTCCCGGCAGGCGGACGATGAGATCCGGGCGGAGTTTTTTCCCCTCATCGGTGGTGGAGTTGTGCTGGATTTCAAAATCACAATGCTCCTGCATGCCCGCCAGCTCGACGACGCGGCGGAGCTGCATTTCCCCCCATTGCCCGCGGCCGGTGGGCTGACGGAGGGCCTTGACGAGTGAGGCCGTCTCGCGTTGCAGACCAAGCTGACCTTCGCCGAGGGCACGGACTTGTTCCTTGAGCTCGGAATAAGCGCCTTCGCGGGCCTTTTCGATTTCGCCGATGCGCAGCTCGAATTTCCCGAGTGACTCCGCGACGGGTTTGACGAAGGCCTCGATGGCGATTTTACGTTTCTCGATCTCGCCCTTGGCCTCCTCGGTCTGGGTGGCGAGGGACGATTTGGCGAGGTGGAGAAATTGCTCGGACGAAGACTTCAGGGCATCAGCGGAAAGGGCTTTGAAGGTGTCTGAGAGTTTGATTTCCGCGCGTTCGAGGAGGGCTTGTTTTTCGGTGGCTGCTTGGATTTCGCCTTTGAGGCGGGCACGGATTTCGGTGAGTTGATTACGGAATGTCTGGGCATCCTGCTCGTTCCGTTGGGCTTCGGCAGCCGTTTGGGCGAGACGGGCTTCGATTTCCGAGGAGCGGCGTTCTTCGGATTTCAGTCGCTCGTTGCCGGCGGAAATTTTCGCGGAAGCGGCCAATTTCGTGAACAACCAGCCGAAGAAAAGGCTGACGATGGCGGTGATGATCTCGGAGAGGTAAGGCGGAAGTTCTGGAGGCATGTGGATTTGTCCTTGCGGTGAGCGGCTGGCTCGGTTTGGTAATGACAGCGCCAATTTCCTTCGTGGTATCGAAAGAAATGGCCATACGCAAACCAAACTCCTCAACTCCCATGGCATTTACACTTCCTGAACTCGGCTACGCATATGACGCTCTCGAACCCCACATCGATGCTCGCACGATGGAGATCCACCATTCGAAGCATCACCAAGCCTACATCACCAACGTCAACAACGCCCTTGCTGGTAAAGCAGACCTCGAAGCAAAAAGCGCGGATGAACTCATCAGCAATCTCGCTGCCGTCCCCGAAGACATCCGCACTGCCGTCCGCAACAATGCGGGTGGCCATGTGAATCACTCGTTTTTCTGGAAAGGAATCGCTCCCGGCGGTGCCAAGGCGCCTTCCGGCGAACTTGCAGCGGCCATTGATGCAGCCTTTGGCTCCTTCGATGCCTTCAAAGAAGCCTTCGCCAAGGCCGGTGCCACCCGCTTCGGCTCCGGCTGGGCCTGGCTCTGCAAAAAAGCGGATGGCACGCTTGTCGTTTGTTCATCGGCCAATCAGGACAATCCCGTGATGGGCCCTGACTTCGGCGGCTGCGGAAACACTCCCCTGCTGGGTCTCGATGTGTGGGAACACGCCTACTATCTCAACTATCAAAACCGCCGCCCGGATTACATCGCCGCCTTTTGGAGCGTCGTGAATTGGGATGTGGTCAGCGCAAATTTCGCCGCCTGATTCATCGCCAACCGCCTGATTCATCGCTCGCCGTTTGATTGAGCGCCGCTGGCTCATTACCTACCTCTCGATTTCCCGAAACTCATCCAAACGCGCCCGCCCCACCAAAGGCGGGCGCGTATTTTTTTGCCCAACGCCAAACACTGATTCAATGGCGCAACCCCCAACTCTTATTGTTTCACCGCTCGCCGCCTGATACATCGCCGCTGGCTCATTACCTACCTCCCGATTTCCCGAAACTCATTCGAACGCGCCCGCCCCACCAAAGGCGGGCGCGTATTTTTTTGCCCAACGCCAAACACTGATTCAATGGCGCAACCCCCAACTCTTATTTAGGGACAGGCCTTATATAAACAACTCTTATTTAGGGACAGGCCTCAACTCTTATTTAGGGACGGGCCTTAGATAAAGATCGACAAGTGTGAAATCTTGGGCATCCTCGCGGCATGCGACGAGCGAGATGGCTGGCGGATTGGCGGAATTCCTCGGAGAGGCCAAATTTCTATCACGTGATTTCACGGGTGGTGGAGCGGCGGCTTGCGTTCGGGCCGGAGGAAAAAGAGAAGTTCCGCACTTTGATGCGGATGTATGAGAATTTCACGGGCTGCCGGGTGGTTTCTTACTGCCTGATGTGCAATCACATCCATCTGCTGCTGGAGGTGCCGCCGATGGTGGAGGGCGGGCTTTCTGATGCGGAGTTGCTGAAACGGCTCGCAGTGCTGTATGGCGAGGCGCACGTTGCAGAGGTGGCGCTGGAGCTGGCGGATGCACGTGAGGTGGTGGCCCAGGGGCTGGCGGACGAGGCTTACGTGAAGCGGATTCACGAGCGTTTTACCTACCGAATGCACGATCTGGGGCAATTCATGAAGGGGCTTCTGCAACGTTTCACACAGTGGTTCAATCGCATGCAAAACAGGACCGGGACGTTGTGGGAGGATCGGTTCAAGAGCGTGATCGTGGAGGATGGCCTGGCGGCGAAAACGATGGCGGCATATATTGATTTGAATCCGGTGCGGGCGGGAATGGTGGCGGATCCGGCGGATTATCGATGGAGCAGCTACGGGGAAGCGATGGGCGGCGGTGCGCGAGGGGATGGGAAAAAGGCGCGGGCAGGTCTTGTGCGGGCGTTGCGGGCGCACAAAGGCTGTAACGCAGATGCAAAGTATTGGGGCGA
>JBBRIB010000010.1:0-18507 GCA_038221745.1 Verrucomicrobiales bacterium | reverse complement strand
GGCGTCTCCGGCGCGACGTGGCTGGGAATGCCGCCGGGAAACGAGAACTGCTTGAACAGCCGCTGCATCCCCTCCTCGTCTTGAGAAATGTTCGGATAAACTTCGCTGTAAGTTCCCTCCAGATATGTGTTGGCCACAATCCCCGGCCCGCCGTGTCCCGGCCCGGTGATATAAATCGTGCTGAGGTCGTGCTCTTTGATGACACGGTTCAGGTGCGCGTAAATGAAATTTAACCCCGGCGTCGTGCCCCAATGCCCAAGCAATCGCGGCTTGATATGCGCCAGTTGGAGCGGCGTCTTCAGCAGCGGATTGTCGTAAAGATAAATCTGGCCGACCGACAAGTAGTTCGCCGCGCGCCAATAGGCGTCGATCTGCTGAAGCAGTTCGGGAGTGAGTGTAGGTTTGCTCATGCGTCGATTTCTTGTTGTGCGCATGCGGTCGGCACCGGGAAAGCCTCCGGGAAACCGGCCATGCGGTTTTTCTCCCGTGCGGAGCGAGGACGTTAGAGCCTGCAAAGAATTTCCGCGATGGGGTATAACCCGACCACCGGAGGGGACTGCGGAATCGCTACGGATTTTCATGGCATCCTGCATTTTCTCTGTTACAAAAACCATGACCTACCCGACGCGATGAAACTACCGGAGAACAAAACGAAGATCGTCGCCACCATCGGTCCGGCCTCGATGGAACCGCCCATCCTTGAGCAGATGATCCGGGCCGGATTGAACGTGGCCCGGTTAAATTTTTCGCACGGCAACTTCGCTCAGCACGGCGAGATCATCGCGCGCGTCCGGGCCGCCAGCCACACTGTCGGCCGCCGGGTCGCCATCATGGCTGATCTTCCCGGACCCAAAATGCGTCTGGGCCAAATCGAGCCCGGTCCGATTGAACTCCATGCGGGAGAATCCTTCATTCTGACAAGCGAGAATATCGTCGGTGACCTTCACCGGGTTTCGATGAGCTTCAAGCTTCTGCCCCTGGTCGTGAAAACCGGCGACCGCCTGTTCCTGAACGATGGCCTGGTTCAGCTTCTCGTGGATCGCGTCGAGGGGAACGACGTGCATTGCTCGGTGGCGGTCGGCGGCCAGCTCAGCTCCCGCAAGGGACTGAATCTGGCGCGGATTTCCCTTGGCATCGGCGCCTTCACCGAACGGGACCGCGAGTGCCTGGCGTTCGCGATTCAACAGGGGATCGATGCGGTCAGCCAGTCCTTCGTCGAGTCCGCAGCCGACATGGAAGCCGTGCGCTCAGCTGCCGCGGAACTCGGCGGAGCACCGTTCCTCATCGCGAAGATCGAGCGCCTTGAGGCGCTGGAGAACATCGAGGCCATCCTGCACGCAAGCGACGGAATCATGATTGCCCGGGGCGATCTCGGTGTGGAAATCCCGATCGAGACAATGGCCATCACCCAAAAGCAACTCATAGCGAAAGCCATTGCCCACGGCAAGCCGGTGATCACCGCGACACAGATGCTGGAATCCATGACGGTGAGCCGCCTGCCGACACGGGCGGAGGCGACCGACGTGGCCAACGCGGTCCTTGACGGGACCGACTGCGTGATGTTGTCGGGCGAATCGGCGGTCGGCCGCTTTCCCGTGGAGGCCGTGGCGATGCTGGCAAAGATCGCTGCGGCGACCGAGGCTTACCGCGATGCGAATCGCCAGACCGCGCGGGCGGCGACACCGAGCAGCGAAGTCTCGCGTTCCATTCGCAAGGCGCTTCTGGTCGATCAGGCGCTTGAATTGATGCCCTGTGATGCGGTGATCGTGCCCGTTGAGAGCGGCCAGACCGCGCGCACCGTGGCGCGTTCCCGCATCCCCGTGTGGGTCGTCGCGGCCGGGATCGAACCCGCCGTCCTCCAGGGGCTTTCCTTTTGCGCCGGGATCCACCCGCACGATCTGACCGTCGAGCCGGAGTCCTGGCGGGACTTCGCCCGGCAGTGGCTCAAGGACTTCGGAATCGAACCGCGCCACGCCCTGCTTGTCGCCGGGCCGTCCTCAATGAATCCCGACTCAAGCCAGCGCCTCGAATTTTTCGACTTTACCGGCGATCCTCAACCGGTATTCGGAGGAAACATCCCTTCTATAAACTTGGAATCCTAGATTTGGTGTGGAAGCTCACTCGCTTTGGAAACCCACCACCACCTGACCCACTGATTAACAATCACGATGGTTCAGTCGCCCGCCTCGCTTACACCTTCATCAAATCCGCCTCTTTTGCTACGGCGTGATCTTCGATCTTTTTGGTGAATTTATTGGTCAATTCCTGCACTTCCTTTTCGAAATCCTTTTGTCCGTCTTCGGTGATGAAGTTGTCCGCCTTCATTTTCTTCGCCGCATCCATGCCATCTTTGCGGGCGGCGCGGAGGCGGACTTTGGCTTCCTCCCCCAGTTGCTTGATCATCTTCACCATGTCCCGGCGGCGTTCTTCGGAAAGCTCGGGAATCGGCACGCGGATCGAGCGATCCGCCGCCGCGGGATTGAGACCGAGTTTGCACTCGCGGATGGCCCGCTCGATATCGCGGGTGGTCGCCGGATCAAACGGCTGCACCACCAACATCCGCGGTTCAGGCGAATTGATCACCGCAAGGCTCTTGAGTTTTGAAACCGCCCCATAGGCATGCACATGCACATCCAGGTTCTCGATCAGGGCCGGGCTGGCCTTGCCCGTGCGCACGCCGGCGAACTCGTGAATGAGGTAATCGACGCACTTGGTCATCGCGTCCTCGACTTCGAAAATTGCTTCTTCAGGGTCCATGGGGAAATTTGAGTTTTGAGATTAAAGATTTGAGACGATCACTCGCCGTGAACGAGAGTGCCGATGGGCAAGCCACGCAGCGCATGAGACAGATTGCCGTGCGGGCCGAGATCGAAAACAATGATCGGCACATGATTGTCCATGCACAAGCTGAATGCCGTGGCATCCATCACCTCTAGGCGGCTCGCTAGGCATTCTTGAAAGGTCACCGTCTCATAGCGCACCGCATCTGGATTCTTGCGAGGATCGGAATCATAAACGCCATCCACCTGGGTGGCCTTGAGGATCACATCCGCCCCCATTTCACTGGCGCGCAGCGCAGCAGTCGTATCCGTGGAGAAAAAGGGATTGCCCGTGCCAGCCGCGAAGATCACCACCTTGCCATCGTCCAATTGTTTCTCAGCCTTGCGGCGGATGAAAGTTTCCGCCACGTTTTTCATCTCGATGGCGGATTGGACTACGCAAGTCACGCCGTGATGCTCAAGCGCCCCTTCAAGCGCAAGGGCATTCATCACCGTGGCGAGCATGCCCACGTAATCCGCTGTCGCACGGTCCATCCCACGGGCGGACGCACTGGCACCGCGCCAGAAATTTCCCCCTCCCACGACGATCCCGAGCTGGAGTCCCTCGGAGACCGCCTCACGGATTTCAAGGGCGATGCGATCAACGATTTCCGGCGAAATATTGTCACGCGAACCCGGGCCACGGAGCGCTTCACCACTGAGTTTGAGAATGGCACGTTTGAAAGGACGGGGATCTTTGGGGCGGTTCGGAAACTGCTAGTCTGTAGGGGATTTCCTTGGTGGCTGCCTTTAAAAAATGAAGGTGCATGGAGATCGTTCATTATCAATCCCCACGAAACGATGAAACCAGGTAACGCAGAGAGCAACGCGCAGGATGAAACGGTGGATGCCTTGGTCGATCAAGGAGGCAACACCGCCGTTGCCGTCGGAAATCCCCCGAAAGTTAAAAAAAAGCAGCTTGAGAATGAGGCTGAAAACATGCGAAAAAGACCTCGAAGCAAATTTGGAGCGCCACCTTGGCGACAGCCAGTTCATTTCCGATGGTGGCGTTGATCGACGAACAGGTCCGCACCAGCATCCCGCAGGAACTGTTGAACAAGGTCGAACAGGCCAAAAACAAGAAGGAGATCATCAGTTCGGTCTATCCCTACAAGACGTGCATGAAGACCTCGGAATACGAGGAGGAAATGGCTCTCCTGCAGATCGAACTCGTCAAGATGCAGGCATGGGTGAAGGACACCGGCGACCGCATCATCATGATTTTCGAAGGCCGCGATGCTGCGGGTAAGGGTGGGACGATCAAGACTTTCACCGAAAATCTCAACCCGCGCGGAGCCCGCGTCGTAGCGCTATCGAAACCATCCGAGACCGAGCGGGGAGAATGGTATTTCCAGCGGTATATTGAAAACCTGCCGACCAAAGGTGAACTCGTGTTTTTTGATCGCTCCTGGTACAACCGCGCGGGGGTCGAGCATGTGATGGGATTTTGCACGCCCCATGAATATCTGGAATTCATGAGACAGGCACCTGAGTTCGAGCGGATGTTGGTGAGGAGCGGGATCCGTGTTTTCAAGTTCTGGTTCTCGGTCAGCCGGGAGGAACAATTGCGCAGATTTCTCGGGCGGGCGCGTGATCCACTCAAACAATGGAAGCTCAGCCCCATGGATGTCGAATCGCTCGGCCGCTGGGAGGCGTACACCAAAGCGAAGCAAGCCATGCTTTTCTATACCGATACCGCCGACGCACCGTGGACCATCATCCGTTCCTGTGACAAGAAAAGAGCCCGCCTCAACGCGGTCCGCCATCTGCTCCACACCATCCCCTATGCCGGCAAGGAGAATGTCCTACCGCCTAACAGCAAGGTGCTCGGAAGCGCCAGGGACATTTACGAACAGGAAGAGGCAACGAGACCGCAGGGTTAATTCCGGCAAGGATATCTTTCTGTAAACCGTTAGGAGGGAGAACTGACCAAGGAGCTAATGAGGAAGGCCCCGCTCAAATTTCGTAAACGGCGAGCTGGCTGACTTCTTCGCGGACTTTCTCGGCGAGAGGCGTGGAAAGGTAGCGTTCGGTGGAGGAACAACCGATGGTGACGATACGCTTGCCTTTTGATTCCGGGCGCCTGGCAACCTGGATGGCGGACCAGACGTTAGCCCCGGTGGAAATACCTGCGGGCAATCCTTCCTGTTGGGCGAGGGCTTGGGCGGTGGCGAAAGCATCGTCATTTGAAACCTGGATGATCTCATCAATGATGGATACGTTGAGGTTCTTGGGGATGAAGCCGGCCCCGATCCCCTGGATCATGTGAGGGCCGGGCGCACCGCCGGAAATGACCGGACTAGTGCTAGGTTCGACGGCGATGACTTTGACATCGCGGCGGGATTTGAGGACTTCCCCCACGCCTGTCAGAGTGCCGCCGGTACCGACTCCGGCAATGAAGATGTCCACTTCGCCATCGGTATCACGCCAGATTTCCTCGGCAGTGGTCTCACGATGGACCTGGGGGTTGGCCGGATTATCGAATTGGCCGGGGCCGAATGAGCCGGGGTTTTCTTCGAGAAGTTTCCTGGCCGTGGCGATGGCTCCGTTCATGCCGCGGGCACGCGGGGTGAGGACGATTTCCGCGCCAAGCAAGCGGAGGAGCACGCGGCGCTCGATGGACATGCTTTCAGGCATGGTGAGGATGATGCGGTAGCCCTTGGAGCGGGCGATGAAGGCAAGGGCGATGCCGGTGTTTCCGGAGGTCGGCTCGATGATGAGTCCACCCGGCTTGAGCGAGCCATCGCGCTCGGCCGTCTCGATCATGGCTTTGCCGATGCGGTCCTTGACGCTGAAGAGGGGGTTGAAAAATTCCGCTTTGACGCAAATTTCAGCCTCAAGGCCTGCGGTGATGTGATTGAGGCGGATGAGCGGGGTATTGCCAACGGTGGCAACCATGTTTTCGGCGATGTTCATAAAGGACAGAGGAATGGAGTGGAGAACCTGGACCAAGGTGGATTTCGGCCTTCCAGATGGCATAACCTAGCGGCGGGGACCGGAAGCGTGCAAGGGATTTATCTGCGCTTCACAGGAGAATCGTCAAAGTCCTGAGACTTCTCAGAGGCGTGAAAAAACCGAAAGAATCATTCAAACCGAAGAGCGTCGTGAAGATCATGAGCAAGGAGGAGATTTTCAGAAATGATTTTACCAAGCAAGTCGATTGGGTAGATTGCGTTTTTGACCATCCCTTCTTTTCCCCAAATCGAAAGCCAAAAATCAACAATGTCACTCCCTGGCAATGAGACAACCTAAACCACAGTAGCTTTAGAATGAAACGGATCCACTACCTTGCAGCTGAGATTTTCTTCTACAGCTATGACAATTACGATGGTCATCTCGGCCTCAACGAGCGATTTGATCGGCTGATGCCCGAGGATGCCAAGCTGCTTGATGCGGCCTTGAACGGCCCGATAGATATCGACGATCTGGCGCTAAAGCTCGAGGTGGATGAAGACGCATTGATTGAGTTCCTGGAGAGAACCAAGAGAGCCCGGAGGATTGTGGATGCACCTTCTCCAGCCGCAGCGTTTCGCGAGGCGGTAAAACAATCCATTGAGAATGCGGTGAAGACGGGAATGAATGATACCAAAGCTATCGAAACGCTGACCGCCCAGATCTGCTACCGGGCGGCGGACCTGAGTTTTGTCCTTAAGCAGAGGAATGACAATCTTGCGCAATACGCCAAGGAGCTGCGAGACGAAGCCGATGATTTCCAGTAGCTTCGAACTCAGCCCCGCGTTCAGCGCTCGCCCCAGCTGGTGGTGCCTGCGCTTGGCGATGCGAGTGAGGGACGCGAAGTTTTGTGACTGAAAATTTGGCGCTTTTTCGGCATCGGCGGCTATAGAGACGACGGTCATGGACATGCCGCTCCAGATGCTGTTTACTTGAGCAGCGCTTGAAGCTCCCAGGTTTTCTTGTCTTCCGGGGTGCCGGGGCCGTTGTAGCCGAGGAGGCGGAAGCCGGTGGAGGTGAGTTTGCGCTGGGTGAGGGTGGCTTGCAGTGCCTCGCGGGCGGTGGCGATGTTTGCCTTGCTGTCTTTTCCTTGCCAAGTGTAGCTGAGGACTTTGGCACTTGGAACATCGCGCACTTCGATTTCGGTGCCAGCGCCACCGGGTTTGCCGACAGTTTGATCTTGGTAGAGGAAGGCCATCTCGGCTTTCATGAGGCCATTCTCACCTTCGTTCATCGCCATTTCGACAGGGGCGGTCATCGGGATATCCGCTGCTTTGATGTGGTTGAAAAGTTTCCAGAAAGCGAAGGTTTGCAGGCCTTTGGTGGCAAATGCGGCGCGGTAGGCAGGATAGGTTTTTTCCACGACTTGATCGTAGGGGCCGGGCTGGGGCCACCCTTTGGGTAACGGGGCTTCATCGACGTAGGTTTTCGTAGCTCCCGCCGGGGGTTGTTGCTGGGCGGTGCATGAGCCGAGACAAAAGAGAGGTAATAGTGAGAGCCATTTCATCGCAGGTAACATGGTGGCTTTTGAAACTTGTGCAAACGATTAGGGTTCTTCGGTGGGATCATCAATGACTTCATCGTCGCCGACGGGGATGGCACGTGAGACGGGAGGAGTTCGCGGCGATTCAATTGCATCGGGGAGAGTCTCATCGGTGGTGACTTCCTCTTCTGGAGCGAAATCGGAATCGAATGGCTCGACAGGCAGTGCTTTGAGCGTGCCGACACCGCCGGGAGGCCTGATGGGGTCATTTCCGGTTGCTTCATCATCGCTCTCGGTGCCATCTGGGGAAATGACGGGAACCTCTTCGGTTTCGTCCACGACGACGAGGGCTTTTTTCGGTGGGGCGATGGTTTCCTTGATATCGTCTTTGATACCTTCGAAAAATTTCCTAACCATGGGAGCGGCCATTTTACCACCGGAGACGGTTTCACCGGGGCGGCCTTCGTAAAGGACGGCGAAGGCATAGCGGGGATTGTCTTCAGGGAGAAATCCAGCGAACCATGCGAGGCGTTGATTCTTGGCCTTGGGTCCCCATTGGGCGGTGCCGGTCTTGCCGCAGAGGGTGGTGTAGCTGAGGCCGGCGCTCCTGCCGGTGCCACCGCCGGAGCTGACGACATCGCTCATGCCTTTTTGGACAATTTTCACGGCCTTCTCATCCACGCCAAGCCAGGTCTTGCGCTCGGGAAGGGCGGCTTGGACGACGCGACCGCGGGTGTCCTGCACCTGGCGGATGAGCTGGAGCTTGGGGAGGGCGCCGCCATTGGCGATTCCCGCCATGGCCTGGGCGACTTGGAGGGGCGAGGCGAGGAGACTGCCTTGGCCGATGGAGAGATTCGCGGTATCGCCATTGAGGATGCGGCGCTTTTCGTTTTTGAGCATCCATTCATCGCTGGGGACGAGGCCGGGGGTTTCCCCTATCAGAGGGAGGCCGGAGCGCTCGCCGAAGCCAAGGCGGCGGGAAAGATTGAGAAATGAGGAAGGGCCGATATCGATCCCGACCTGATAGAACCAGGTGTTGCAAGAGCGGGCGAGTGCTCTTTTGACGTTGATGGAGCCCTCGGGAGTTTTGGACCAGTTCTTAAACTCGGTGCGACCGATCGTGATGGCCGCCGGGCAGTAGATGGTGGAATTCTCAGTGACAGCACCACTGTTCAGGGCGGCGAGGGCGACCACGGGCTTGAAGGCGGAGGCGGGTGGATAGGCGGATTGAAAAGCACGGCCGAAAAGTGGCTGCGAGGGATCATTTTTGAGTTCCTCGAAGTCCTTGTCATTGATGCCGGGGACGAAGGAGTTCAAATCAAAGGAAGGTCTGGAGGCCATGACAAGCACCTCTCCGGTGTTCACATCAATGACGACGAAGGCTCCGCGGCGGCAACCGTTTTTCAAAGTGGATTCGGCGAGCTTCTGCCACTTCATATCAAGCGTGGTGACGATGGTGCCACCGGGGCGCGGGCGCTTGATTTGTTCCTCTAACAACTTATTGCCATTTTCATCGAAGAGCAGGCGCTTCATACCCGGATCGCCTACGAGCTGGGCATCGAAGAGTTTTTCCAAGCCCGAGCGGCCTTCGCTTTCTTCCCAGAGCGGGTCATTGAAATTGATGGGGCCGGTGGGCAGCTTGCCAACGCTGCCGGCGTAGCCAATGATGTGGGCGGCGGCATCACCCTCGGGATAGGTGCGGCGATAGACCGGTTGGAGAACGAGGCCGGAGGTGAGCTTCGATTCGAGACCGGTGGCCTCGCTGGCACCGATCTGGCCGCTTATCAACAGGGGCAGCCAGCGGCGGTGGCGGTAGTGATCGTAGAGTTCCTCATCGGTCTTGGGTGTGAGATTTTTGACCAAGGCTTGGAGGAATTCGATCCGGGTGCGAGCCCAGTTGACGACGAAATCCCGGTCGTCATTTTCGAATTGGCGGAATTGCAGGGCGACCTGATAGGCGACGCGGTTTTGGGCGAATGGCTCCCCTTCCCGATCCACGATTTGGCCGCGAGGTGCGGGGATTTTCAAGGTGATGGTGCGGGCATCCTTGCGCGTCATGATGTTCCCATCCGCAGCGCTGCCGATACTCGCCGGAGGAGCGGGGGCATCGATTTTCGCGAGTGCGGGGCTGTGGAACTCTTGCGCGCTGAGAGAAGCGGTTGCACAAATGCAGCCGAAGGAAATCCGGCGGAATGTCGGGAGAAGCACCATGGAGTTTCGGAAGGTTAAGCACGGATCCGGCCCAAGGCAACGCTCAATCCCATCCTTGATCTTGCCAATCTTCGGTGGATTTCCCGATGCTTTGGACGATCTCAGTGGGGATGAAAATGAATTCGTCTTGGCGGGATTGGGAAGGATCCATGCGGAAGCGGATGATTTTGCGCTCGGATCCGGGTTTTGCAACGATGGTGAGATCCACCATCACATCGAGGGCGCCGTCTTCCTTGGGTTTCACCTGAAGGAGGCCGGGCACGGGATAGACGGAGCGGGAGGTTTGGAGTTCGCCTTTTGGAAGTCCGAAATCAGAGCGTCTGCCGAGGTGGGCGGCGGGATACCATTCATCGCGCTTGCTGAGCGAGGTGCGGGTGCGGATGCGGTGGACGATGAGTGATTGGTGCGTCCCAGGTTGCCCCAGTGCTTCGAGCCGCCAGCTGAACGGCCCATCAAAGGTGGCGACGGCAGCGGAAACAATCATGGCGCTGACGGCGTAGCTGCCGCCCGATGTGCCTTGAGGCTTCACTTGCATACGGATTTCCGCGCCATTCACGCGCACGAGCGGCGAGGAGGAGTAGGAATTTTTCTTCGCCATCAGGCTGACGCAGGAACTGAGCGAGAGGCATGCGCCGCCGATGAGGCTGGCACTTGCGGTGAGGCGGATGCCGTGCATGATGGGCGCGATGAGCGAGTGGAACTTCATAACGGTAATTATTCTGGTAGGGCTTTCACTGATTTGGAAGTTGGAATTTGCGGCGACTTTGCTCAACCTCAAGGCGTTTCCTGCGGCGGTTCCCAAAGCCTTCGCCGGGATGATGGACCAGGAGAAATTCGACAAGGCCCGCAGATATCTCATTGCGAACGGGAAATTCGGCATTGTTCACTCGATCGCGTCGTTGGCATTGCTGGTGGTGTTTTGGGCGTTGGGGGGCTTTGGCTGGCTGGATGGGTGGACTCGCTCACTCGGTTTTGGTGAGGTGGTGACGGGGTTGATTTTTTTGACCGCCCTGCTGCTGGGGCAGAGTTTATTCGGCCTGCCATTTTCCATTTATGACACTTTTGTGATCGAGGAGAAATTCGGCTTCAATCGTGCGACGGTGAAAACCTTCATCATGGATCGGCTGAAAGGTATGCTGTTAGGCGCGGTGATCGGCCTGCCGTTGGGTGCGGCGGTGTTGTGGATTTTCGGCAATGTGAACCATGCGTGGCTGTGGGCATGGTTGGTGGTGACGGCGTTTCAATTGATACTCACCTATCTGGCGCCGACCTGGATCATGCCGCTTTTCAATAAGTTCACACCGATGCCTGAGGGAGAATTGAAACAAGACATCGAGGCACTGGGAGTGAAGTGCGGTTTCCCGCTCACGGGGGTTTTTGTGATGGATGGCTCGAAGCGCTCCACCAAGGCAAACGCATTTTTCACGGGCTTGGGAAAACAGAAGAAGATCGCGCTGTTTGATACTCTGGTAGATAAGAGCAGCAAGGCGGAGTTGTTAGGCGTGCTGGCTCATGAGATTGGCCATTTCCGCTGCGGCCATATTAAGCAACGGCTGGTGGTGGGTGTCTTGCAGATGGCGGTGATCTTCTTTCTGCTCGGTCTTGCCACCGATCCAGGCGGCAGGTTTTCCAGGCTCCTCTTCGATGCCTTCGGAGTGAAGCAAATTTCCGCCCACGCCGGATTGGTGTTTTTCAGTATTCTGCTGGATCCTGTGAGCAAGCTGCTGACGGTGCTGGCGAATGCTTGGTCCCGCAAACATGAATTCGAGGCAGATGCCTATGCCGCCAAGGTCACGGGCGATGCGGATGCGTTGGGAGAAGCGCTTAAGAAACTCTCGGTGGATCACCTTTCACACCCCTCCCCTGCTGCCTTGAGGGTTTGGCTGGATTACTCGCATCCGCCGCTGTTGGAGCGGCTGGAAGCTTTGCAGGCGGCGAAGTGAATCACCGCTCTTCCCAAAGTTCCTCATGGTGCTCCGCGGACTTTGGCTCAAGGTGGGAAATCACCCGCCCCACCGGATGGAAGAGCGCTGCCACGCGGGCTTCGATTTCGGTGGCTACCTGGTGCGCCCTGCCGACTGTTAGAGAGTCATCAAACACCAGATGGAACTCCACCCAATGAGTGCGCCCTGAATAGCGGTAACGGAGATTGTGATAAGAAAGTCCGCGCGTTTTCACCTCGGCATCCAGCAGCTCACAAATTTGTTTTTGCGCTTCCGAATTACTCTCATCCAGCAGCCCGGCGAGGCTCTCGCGGATCAGGCGAAAGCCAACCCGCAGGATGTTGAGCGCAGCAAGGATCGCGGCGAGAGGATCCCAATAACTCCAACCAGTGAATTTATAAAGACCGAGGGCCACGAGGACTGCCACACTGGACCACACATCTGTTAGGACATGATGGCCATTCGCGCGCAGCAAGGGCGAGTCGTTGCGTTTGCCGACGGCGAGCAGCGAGAGGCCCAGTGCCAGATTGATCCCTGCGGCGGCGGCGGTGACGATGAGGCCGAAGCCGAGATTCTCGATGCTCACTCCGAAGATGATCTGGCGGATCGCCTCGTAGAATATCAAGACAGCGGCGGCAGAGATCATCGCGCCCTCAAACCCAGCGGAGACGAAGGAAACTTTATCATGCCCGAAGTGGTGGGTTTCGTCCGCGGGTTTGTAAGACAACCGCAGGGCCCATGCGGCGAACATCACGGCGAGCAGATGTACCACGGATTCCGCCGCATCCGCATAAATCGCAGAGGATCCCGTGACGATCGCCGCCGTCACCTTGGCCCCGAGCAGGACAAAAGCCACCGCAAGTGACCAATTCATCACGGTTTTCTGTTCCTGATAAGCGCTCACGTCCCAAGTCTGCATGGCCCGAGATGGATGGCAACCCCACGATGTTAGGGTGGCCTTGCATAGAATCTTTTAAATGCGTGCTTGTTTTCCTTCAAAAACCAGCTATAGCCTCGCCGCCCGGCAAGCCAGATGAACTGCGAGTCCGGAATATTTGACTCACATTTGACCATGGATACGCCTCCTTTTTCTGAACTCGGTCTCCCCGATGCTCTGCTCGCCGCCATTGAAACACTGGGCTACGAGCGCCCTTCCCCCATCCAATTCATGAGCATCCCGCCCGCGCTGCTGGGCAAGGATCTCGTCGGACTCTCCGCCACCGGCTCGGGGAAAACCGCGGCTTTCACGCTGCCTGCCCTCGCGAAACTCGATGTGAAACTCGCCTATCCGCAAGTTCTCATCCTTTGCCCCACCCGCGAGCTGGCCATCCAGGTCTGCGAAGAAGTCCACCGCCTCGGCGCGAAAATGCACGGCCTTCACGCCACGCCGGTCTATGGTGGTGCGCCTATTGATCGCCAATTGCGCGCTCTCCGGGGCGGTGCCCAACTCGTCGTCGGCACTCCGGGGCGTTTGTTGGATCACCTTCGCCGTGGCAGCTTCGATGCCTCACGCATCAAGATGGCCATCCTCGATGAGGCGGACCGCATGCTGGACATGGGCTTCAAGGATGAAATGGACGAGCTGCTCGCCGCTCTCCCTGCCGATCGCCAGACACTGTTCTTCTCCGCGACGATGAATCCCGGTGTTTCGCGGTTGATCCAGAAGTTTGGCAACAGCCCGCAAGTCGTCGAGATCGAGCAAAAAGCGCGCACGGTTTCCACCGTCGAGCAATCCTATTTCGAAGTCCGCCAGCGCTCCAAGGTGGAAGTGCTTTCCCGCATCCTCGATATGAACCCACCGCGGCTTGGCATCATTTTCTGCAACACCAAGCGCTCCGTGGATGAATGCACCGAAGATCTTGTGAATCGTGGCTACGCCGCCGACCGACTCCACGGGGACATCACCCAACAAATGCGCGAACGCGTGCTCAAGCGCTTCCGCGATGGCGCGGTGGAAATCCTCGTCGCCACCGATGTCGCTGCCCGCGGGCTGGACATCGATGAAATCGATATCGTCTTCAATTACGATCTCCCTACCGATCCCGAGGACTACGTTCACCGCATCGGCCGCACGGGCCGGGCCGGGCGCTCGGGCCGGGCTGTGAGTTTTGTCTATGGCCGGGAAATTTACCGTATGCAGGCCATCGAGCGCTACACCCGCTCGATTGTGAAGCGTGAGAAAATCCCCTCCGTCGAGCAAGTGGAAGGACGCCGCGCGGATCTCGTTTTCGATGATCTCAAGGAACGCCTGGAGTCGGGAAAATTCGATGCCTATCAGGAAAATATTGATCGCCTGTTAGACCAAGGCCACACCCCTACCGATATCGCCGGTGCCCTCGTCACCATGATCCGCGAGGCCAGTGGCCGCGAAGGCTCGGCGATCGAAGAAGACCGCGAACCCATCCGCCGCGAAGCGCCGCGCCGGGATGATCGCCCCGCCCGCAACGACACCCGCAACGACGACCGTGGCCCGCGCCCTGATCGCCAGGACCGCCCGGATCGCCCGCCCGGTGGCCAACGCGAATTGATCCCCACCGACGCCGGGATGACCCGCCTGTTCCTTTCCCTCGGCAAAACCCACGGCGTGATGGCCAAGGAAATCGTCGGCATGCTCTACCGCGAAGCCGGCTTGCCCGACGGCTGCCTGGGCCGCATCACCTTGTTTCCGAAACATTCGCTCGTGGATGTCCCGGAAAAATTTGTCGGCCAGGTGATCGACCGCACCAAGAGCGCCCGTTTGCGCGGTCGCCCCTTCCGGATGGACGTGGACCGTGGGCCGCAGTGAAGAATTTTCAACCGTAAAAGGAGTTGGGAAAATTAGGGACTATTGGTTGCATCGCCTCCACTGCCACCCTGTAGGCAAAAGGATCATGACCGTCCTGTTCCTGGCTCAATTTCCACACACCCCACCCCTTGAATCTCCATCTTCCTGCTCCAAGGGGTTGACGCATGGCCATCTGCGATTACACCTATCGGCCATGCAAGCCGACAACGACCCGATCCCACCGCAGGAATCACCGTCCGAAAATGCCGATCAGGCCCCACAAGACGAGGTGCCCGCCCTTGATCCTTGGGAACAACTCGAAGCCGAAGCGGCCAAATGGAAGGAAATCTCCCTGCGCACCGCCGCCGAGATGGACAATCTCCGCAAACGCGCCGCCCGCGAACGCGAGGAATCCATCCGCTACGCCAATCAGCGCCTGCTCGAAGACCTGCTTCCCGTCATCGATAACTTCGAAATGGGCATGCAAGCCGCCTCGCAGGACACCAAATCCATGATCTACATCGGCATGGACATGGTCCGCCGCCAGCTCAATGAGTTCCTCACCGCGCAAGGCGTGGAAGAGATCCCGACCGCCGATGCCTTTGACCCGAATCTCCACGACGCCGTCTCGCAAGAAGAATGTGCGGCTGGCGAAGAAGGCCGCATCCTCCGCGTCCACCGCCGTGGTTTCCGCCTGCGGGATCGCTTGCTGCGGCCTGCCAGCGTCGTCGTCTCCAAAGTCCCAACCCCTGCCGCATAAGGACAAATGGCTGAACCACGCGACTACTACGAAATTCTTGGTGTCTCAAAAAATGCCAGCGCCGAGGAGATTAAAAAATCCTACCGCAAGCTGGCCGTGAAGTTTCACCCGGATAAAAACCCTGGCGACCCCACCGCTGAGGATAAATTCAAAGAACTCGGCGAAGCTTACGAAGCCCTCAGCGATCCCGACAAACGCGCTGCTTACGATCGCTATGGCCACGCGGCCTTTTCCGGCGGTGGCGGCGGACGTTCCGCAGGCGGTTTCCACGATCCGATGGACCTGTTCTCCCAAGTCTTCGGCGGAGCCTTCGGCGGCGGCTTCGAGGAATTCTTCGGCGGCGGCGGTTCGCGGAAAAGTTCGGGTAAACAACGCGGCAGCGATCTCCGCTACGATCTTGAAATCTCCCTCGAAGAAGCTGCCCGCGGCGTGGAAAAGGAACTTGAAATCGAGCGCAATGTCCCTTGCGAACCCTGCGGCTCAAAAGGTAGCAAAGGCGCTGGCGGGGTGAAAGTCTGCCCAAGCTGCGGCGGTCGCGGCGTTGTCGCCCGCCAAGCCGGCATCTTCATCCAGCAAACCACCTGCCCGGAATGCCGTGGCACCGGAGAAATCATTTCCGACCCCTGCTCCGATTGCCGGGGCGAGGGCCGCGTCCAACGCGAAAGCCGGATCAAACTACGCATCCCCGCCGGCGTCGATACCGGCACCCGCCTCCGCTCTTCAGGCAATGGCGATGCCGGTGTGCGCGGTGGCGCGGCGGGTGATCTCTACGTTTTCCTCCACGTTCGCGATCACGATATCTTCGAGCGCGACGATGCGGACCTCTTTTGCGATGTGCCCCTTCCATTCACCATGGCCGCCCTCGGTGGCGAGCTCAAGGTGCCCTCGCTCGATGGCCAATCCGCCATTAAAATCCCGGTCGGCACGCAGGGTGGCACCGTTTTCCGACTTCGTGAAAAAGGCATGCCCTCGCTCTCGAACGGTCGTCGCGGCGATTTGAACGTGCGGGTGCAAGTGGAGGTTCCCACCAAGCTCAATAGCGATCAGCAGGAAAAACTTCGAGCCTTCTCCGAGTCCATCGGTGATCACAATTCCCCGATGCAGGAAGGCTTTTTCCAGAAGGCCAAGCGCTTCTTCGATCTCTAACAGACACTTGGCAAGGTAAGGCTGAACACTTCCCGGATGGCCCGCTTTTACCTCACCCCTGAAAATTGGTTGGAGAATTCCATGCTCTCCGGGGATGAGGCGCGCCATCTCTCCCAGGTGCTGCGCATCAAGGCGGGTGAGAGCATCACCGTGTTCGATGGGCAAGGCCGCCGCGCCAGCGCTGAAGTGCTGACCGTTTCGCGCGATGCCGTTTCCATCAGGCTCGGTGAAGTCCACTCCCCTGCCCCGCCCTTGCCTGCCATCACGCTCGCCCAAGCCATCCCCAAGGGAAAAAACATGGACCTCATCGTCCAGAAATCCGTGGAACTTGGCATCGCCGCCATCCAGCCACTCGTCACGCGTTACACCGTCGTCCAGCCGGGCGAGGGCAAGGCGGAAAAATGGCGGCGCACCGCGCTCGAAGCCTGTAAACAATGCGGGCAGGACACCCTTCCGCACATTGCCGAGCCACTCTCGATGGAGCATTGGCTCGCCACGCAAATTTCAGCCCCCGGCCTCAAGCTCGTCGCCTCGCTTGCCCTGGGTGCCATGCCATTGAGGGACACACTTCGGAGCCACCCCGGCACCACCGCCGTCACGCTGCTCATCGGCCCCGAAGGCGATTTTTCACCCCGGGAAACCGCTGCCGCGCTGGAAGCCGGCTTCATTCCCATCACGCTCGGATCCATCGTGCTGCGAGTCGAGACCGCGACCTTCTTTTGCCTCTCCGCCCTCCGCTACGAATTCAGCCAAAGTTGAAATACCCCCGCAGCAAGCATGGCATTTCCAGAAGGATTTCTTTTCGGCACCGCAAACGCGGACCATCAAGTGGAGGCCCACGATCCGGATTGTGAGGACGTGTGGGATGTGTGGGAACGTTGCCAGGGCCTCACCCCTCGCGGCAAGGCCACGGATTTCTGGTTCCGTTACGAGGAAGACATCGCCGCCGCCGCTGCGATGGGCTGCAAGTTGTTCCGTTTTTCCGCAGCTTGGGCGCGGGTGGAAACGGCGGACGGCATCTTCAATGACGCGGCTCTCGCCCATTACCGGAAACTCGCCGAGTGCATCCGTGGCCATGGCATGAAGGTGATGCTCACGCTCCATCATTTCGTCTGGCCCGTTTGGTTGGAGCGGGATTGCGGCGGATTGATCGGTGAAAAATTTCCTGATCTCTTCGCCCGCTATGCAGACCGCATGGCCTCCGAGATGGGCGATCTGGTCGATTACTGGATCACCTTCAACGAACCCAGCCAACTCACCTTCGGCTACATCAAACCCTGGTGGCAAAACCGCTATTACATGCCTCCCGGCCTCCCCAACGGCTCGGACGTGGATGCGGAGGCCGAAGCCGTCGGCAAACTCATCCCCAGCCTGTTCCTCGCCAACGCCCGCGCCCGCAAGGCAATCAAGGCCCGGCATCCCGGCGCGATGGTCGGCGTGAACCCCTTGGTCACCGGCTTTCCCACCTGGCTGCAAATGATCATGGATTGGGGAGCCTGCCACCGTGGCGTGGGCGAGGCCTTGTTTAAATTCACCACTCGTGGCGCTCTCGTGAGCGAGAAGGGCGATGTCGATCTCGTCATCGGCGGTGTGACCGCCGGCAGTCAGACCCGCTTCGAGATGAGCGATCCCTATTTGCAAACCAGCAAGGCCGTGATCGTGAAATCCACTTCACCGCTCGAAGGCATCGCCGCCCTCACGGACAAAAAAATCGGTGTCATCGCCATTGGCAACCAGCCCGACTCATGGCGCCGGGATCTCCCTCCATCCTGCATCAAGAAGATTTTCTCGAACTACGATGATGCCCGTACTTCGCTGCTGGAAGGAAATGTGGATGCCGTCTATGGCGATGCGTTTTTCCTGATGCCACAGTCACTTGGCGGGGCGGCGGGCCTGCGCTTTCTCATCACGGGCCTCAGCATCGAGCCCTATGCCGTAGCCGCGCCTTTTGGCCACCATCAGCTCATCCAACGCGTAAACGATGCCGTCGCGGCCATCCAACAAAAGGTGGCGGAGATCGCCGCGCACCCCGCCGCGGCCGCCGCCACTCCCGCCGTGAAACCCGCGCACCGCCCGATCTCCCTGCACGAGGTCTTGATCGGCAGCGATGGATTTCCCAACGAATCCGCCCCGGAGCACCGCAGCCTGCGCCGCGTGCGCAGACGGGGAAAAATCCTCATCGGCATCCGCACGGACGCACCGGGTGCCGCTGTTGCAGGCGAGGATGGACTTGAAGTTCTGTTAGCCCGGCGGATTGCTTTTGAAATCTTTGGCGATGAATCTTGTTTGGAAATTGTGAAAATCGAGCCAAGCAAGCGCCTCCAGATCCTCGAAGCCAAATCCGGCTGGTTGAACTGGGCCTGGCGATTCTGGGGCACCACCACCCTCATCGCCAATGCGAATTGGTGGTATCTTGGCACCTCCGGCAG
>JBBRIB010000009.1:0-19064 GCA_038221745.1 Verrucomicrobiales bacterium | reverse complement strand
GGATTTGGCTTCGGCTACGGTGTGCATGCCGAAGTGGAAAATGCTGGCGGCGAGGACGGCATCGGCCTTGCCGGCTCCGAGGACTTCCACCATGTGATCGAGATTGCCGGCCCCACCACTGGCGATGACGGGGATACCGACGGCGGAGGAGACGGCGGCGGTGAGCTCGATATCGTAGCCGGCTTGAGTGCCATCGGCATCCATGCTGGTGAGTAAAATTTCGCCGGCCCCGCGGCGCCAGACTTCCTTGGCCCACTCGACGGCATCGAGGCCGACGGGGGTGCGGCCGCCGTGGGTGTAAACGCCCCATTTGCCGGGGCCTTCACGCTTGGCATCGATGGCAACGACGATGCATTGGCTGCCGAAGGCATGGGCTCCTTCATCGACGAGGCCGGGGTTGCTGACGGCGGAGGTGTTGATGCCGACTTTGTCAGCACCGGCGAGAAGCATTTCCCGCATGTTGTCCACGCTGCGGATGCCGCCGCCGACGGTGAGGGGGATGAAACATTTTTCGGCGGTGCGGCGGACGACATCCACCATCGTGTTACGCTTGTCCGAGGAGGCGGTGATGTCGAGAAAGACGAGTTCGTCGGCCTGTTGGAGGTTGTAGGCGATGGCGCATTCCACGGGATCCCCGGCATCGATGAGATCGACAAAATTGACACCTTTTACGACGCGGCCATTGGTCACATCGAGGCAGGGGATGATTCGCTTCGCAAGCATGCGGGGAGCAAAGCGTGGGATGAGCCGGCCGCCAAGCAAAAGCGGGAGATCCGGTGCCTTAGGGTTGGGCAATTGGCTGTGGCTGCGGCACCTCCGGGTTCCTATCGATGCTTTTGAAGAGGTGGAAGAGATCACTATTGGAGGTGAAGATCATCGTGGTCTCTTTATTTAAAGTTTTTTTATAAGTATCAAGGGTGGCGACGAATTGATAAAAATCCGCAGCGGTAGGGCTGGAGCTATAGGCGGCGGCATAGATCTCGGTGGCTTTGGCATCCGCCTTGCCTTTGATTTCCTGTTCCTTGCGGTAGGCTTCAGACTCGATGGTGAGGAGATCGCGTTCTTTGCGACCAATGATTTTAGCGGCTTCTCCAGCACCCTCGGAGCGGAAGCGATCTGCGATTTGCAGGCGTTCCGAGCCCATCCGGGTATAAATTTTCTCAATCACGCTGGCCCGGTAGTTGATGCGCTTGAAGCGGACATCAAGCAGCTCGATGCCCCAGGATTCCACTTTGGGCTGGGCAGCTTTGAGGATTTGATCAGTGATGGCTGACCGCCCGGACTGGATGTTCGGGAGCACACCAAGATTCGAATCGGCGGCGACGAGGGCTTCATCGCGAATGGGTTTGCGGGCTTTATCCGTGCGAATGAGTTCGATCAGGTCATTGGAGGCGATCACGTTACGGGTCTCACTGCCGATGATGTCATCGAGACGGGAGAGGGCGCTGCGCTCATCGCGGAGTTTTTGATAATAGGTCTTGGGGTCCGAGATGCGCCAGCGGGCGAAGGCATCCACGCTGACATAGAGTTTGTCCCGGGTGGGCATTTCTGTGGCGGGGCCATCCCAGCCGAGGATGCGTTTTTCGATCCGGTTGATCTGCTGGATGAAGGGCTTTTTAAAATGGAGTCCAGCCTCGTTTTTCGAGGGATCCGCGTTCAGCGGCTGGCCGACGGGTTTGCCAAACTCGGTGATGAAGACTTGCTCGGTTTCGTTGATGGTGAAAGCGCTGCCGACAAAGAGGATGGCGAGCAGCCCAAGGAGAATGATGCTAATTAAAGATTTCATGAAATATAAATGATAGATATGGAAGTGTGGGGATGTGACGCTCAGTTCGATTTAAGGTTCAAAAGGGGAAGGAACTGTTTGGCATCTTCATCAATAAGGATTTTCGGCCCGGTTTGCGGCAGTACCTGGTTCATGGTTTCGAGATAGAGCCGGCGCTTGGTAATGGCGGGAGCCTTGTCATATTGGATGAGGAGCTCTTTGAAGCGGGCGACGTCGCCCTCGGCCTGATTGATGCGCTGAATGGCGAAACCCTCGGCACCGGAGATCTGTTGATCGGCGAGGCCACGGGCCTTGGGGATGACTTGGTTGTATTCGCCATTGGCCTGATTGATGAGGGTTTCCCGTTCTTGTTGGGCACGGTTGACATCTTCAAAAGAGCGTTGGACGGGCGCGGGCGGGTTGACGTTCTTGAGCTGGATCTGCTCGGCTGTGATGCCCATGTTGAGTTTTACCAAGATTTCCTTGAGCTTCAGGAGCGCATCGGACTCGATTTCGGTGCGGCCAATGGTGAGAACCTCGTCCACGGTGCGGTCTCCAACGATTTGGCTGACGACGCTTTCCGTCAGATCTCGGATCGTGGCACCGGGTGCGCGGAAGCCAAAAAGGAAATCCTTGGGCGAGGAAATGCTGTATTGCAGGATCCACTCGACTTGGGCGGCATTCAGATCGCCAGTGACCATGTCACGTTCCAGCTCGGGCTGGGCTCCATATTGGTCGGGGTTGGTGGCATCTTGCGATGAGAACCCGAATTCAAGCTTAAGCTGGCGCCGGATGGGGACGATGGTGGCCGTATCAATCGAGTAAGGGAGCTTGAAATGGAGGCCGGGTTCGGCGATTTCCTTGAATTTCCCGAAGCGCTGGACCACCGCCACTGACTCAGAGCCCACGGTGTAGAAGGAGGAGATCAAGCCGAAGAAAATGAAGATGCCGATCGGCACGATGACCAGCCATTTGGGAGAAAAATTGAGTTCAGGGCGGACAAAGGTGACCGTGTTTTGGATCGGTGGTGGTTTCATAATGATGGAGATAAAGCGATAGACAGCGTTTCAGGCGGGCTTGATCGGCGCGATGCTAGCCCAGTGTCTGGCAAAGGGAACCTAGAAAATTGGGGGAAGATTGTAACGGGAAGGTAACTCGTACAAATTATTGATGCGGCCGCATCGATAATTTGTAATTACTACGCCGCGAGGGTTGGCGGATTCTGGTGCTGGGGGAGAGGAGCTTTTCTCACCGGGGGGAAATTCATAAACATTTCCTGATGATTGGCTTTGACGAACTACAGTCATGATCGTAGAAGAAGGCGTTGTTTCCCTCATGAAATGTCCCCGTTGTGTCCAGCGCATCCATCGAGCCGCAGCCTCCTGCCCTCATTGCGGGTTCACGCTTGCGGATGCGGATGGGCGATTTGGGGCGGAGGAGGTGCGGATCGGGAGATTGACCGATAGCGCGGGAATCTTGCGGCGGGGTGAGCGTGAGCGGGTGACGGCGGCGCTGGACCGGGTGACGCAGCGATTTCCGCAGGTGTTCGTGGCGATCTATACGGGGGCCTTGGGCGAGGTTTCCAACATCCGGCAGTTTGGGTTTTGGCTGTTGAATCGATCCGCGTTTGAAGATGTGCCGGTGAATCTGCCGAATGAGGCGGGGATTTTATTGACCATCGATCCTGAATCGAAGGCGGCGGGGATGGTGTTTGGATATTTGTTAGATCCATTTTTGGAGGAGGCGGACACGTTTGACTGCCTGTCCCGGGCGCATGCTTACTGGCTCGAAGGGCAGTATGCGGATGGGATCGTGCGCCTGCTGGGGCACTTGGAGGGGATTCTGGTGAAACGCAGCCGCCAAGCGCGACGTGATCCTGAGACATTTGAAAGGAAAGTGCTGCCGCCGCGGCAGTTGGGCGACCTGGTGCGGCGGATCCGTGAGGGCCACCGCCAGGGAGTGGAAGAGGAAGCTACGGTGGAGGTGGAGAAGTGAGGATTTTTTGTTGGCTGTTGTTGGGGACTCTCAATGCGCTGGCTTACGAGGAGCCGCTGCTGCCCGCGTGGAGTCCCAAAGAGCGGGAGCAGCT
This sequence comes from Verrucomicrobiales bacterium, assembly GCA_038221745.1. GTDB lineage: Bacteria > Verrucomicrobiota > Verrucomicrobiia > Verrucomicrobiales > Akkermansiaceae > Luteolibacter. The sequence goes on along the minus strand of JBBRIB010000009.1, from coordinate 15,210 downwards.
CGAAAGCATGGGCTGGGTGGCTGGCGGGCTGTTACTCACGAATGATCCCGTGCCGGACGAGGCGGAGGCGCAAAAGGAAGCGCCGCTTGCGGTGGAGGCCCCTTCTGCGGGAGAAATCGCCGATGAGGCGACGCCCTCGCCGGAGATTGTGGAGAAATACCTTCCGGCTTATTTCGCAGAGCGGCCAACATCGTTTTTGATCGATCCCCAAGGATTACTGAGTGCGGCGGACTACCGGGATCGGCTGAGTTTCCTGACGTATCATGCGAGTGATTCGGCGATTGATCTATATGTGTATGTGATCGGCGGAAATCAGGAGATCCCTGGGCAGGTGCGTGAGGAGGAAATGATCGAGCGTTTTTTTTCGGAAGGCAGGCCGGCGGCGATTGTGTTTTACTATCTCGGGATGCCGCAACGGTCCGAGGTTTACTTGAGCCCGTCCATCACGGATGCGATTTCAGCAGCGGAGCAGCAGAGGGCTTTGGCGAGTTCGGTGATGCAGGCTTTTGAAAAACTCAACCCAGCCGAGCAGATCGAATCGTTCCTCGTGCAAATGTCGATCCGGATTTACTGGATGGAGCGGATGCTCGGAGGGGCACCGGCACCCAGCTCGGATGAGGTGCCCATCGCGGATCGGCGGCTGGCGATGAAGCGGGGGAGTGAGCGTATGAAAGGTGAGAGCATCGCTGCGATCCAAGCCAAGGCGATGAAGTATGCCGGGCCTGCTGGAATCGGGATGGGAGGATTGTGCATGGCGGCGATGGTGAGTTATTGGCTCAGGCGGCGTGCGCGGTATCGGTTTCCTGAATTTGACGTGGAGCCGAGGTTAGGCGGTGCGCATGCGGCGGGAGTGGGTGCGGTGATTTCATTCGCCAGTGCGAATTTACCGCCTGCCTCACAACGGGATCAGGTGCCGGACTATCTGCGCAGGGCCTAACAGAAGTATCCCTGAAAGCTGTGGTGCGCTTGGAAGCTTGATTTTCCAAGGAAATAGCCCACCATTGCGGGCATGAAGCTATTGAATTGTAAGCGCCGTGAATTTCTGTTAGGTTCCGGGGCTTGGCTTGGGGCGACGGCATTGGGCTACGGGCAGGAGCGAGGGCCGGGTTTAAAAACGATTTCTATTTTTCATACTACGGATCTTCACGGCCACATCGTGCCGACAAAAACCTACGGCGGCCGGGAAAACGTGGGTGGATTTGCCCGTTGCGCCTCATGCATCCGGCAGTGGCGCAAGGAATCGCCGGACTCGCTGCTGGTGGATGTGGGGGATATCTATCAAGGAACGGCGGAGAGCCTGCTCAACCGTGGGGCGATGATGATCGGCCTGTTCAACCGGCTTGGCTACGATGGCTGGGTTTTGGGAAATCACGATTTTGATTGGGGTCCGGAGGCGCTCGAACAAAATCTGGTTATTTCAAAATCGCCGGTAATAACAGGCAATCTCGACCGCGCTGGCAAAATCCCTGGAACCTATGATGGTGCGTGGAAGAGCGTGAAGCCATGGGTGATGAAAGAGGTGGCCGGCATCCGTGTGGCGTTGGTTGGATTGGTGACACCCGGCCTGCCGTATTGGCTTGCGCCGGAGACCTTGGGTGGGGTGCTTGCGACGGACCCCGGGGCCTCGCTCAAACGCTCCATCGCTGAGGCAAAATCCGAGAAAGCGGATGTGATCGTGCTGCTCGGCCACATGGGCTGGCGCAATGAGGATGATTTTGCCAACCCGATCCGCGAGATCCTGGAAGGGAGTGGTGTGGATGTTTTTCTAGCAGGCCACACTCACCAGGATCGACCCTCGTGGGAGATGGGGAGCGCTCTTTGTTCGCAGGCCGGCTACCATGGCATCCACTGTGGGCGGGTGGATCTCACCTTGGATATGGAAACCCGCAAGATCGTCAGCCGCAAGGCGTTTACCTTATTGATGGACGAGCGCTATGACCTCGATCCCGTAGTGATGGAAGTGGCGGCACCGGAGCTTAAAAAAGCAAGCGAGCAGCTCGCCAGAACGGTGGGCACTGTAAAATCCTCCATTCCGGGAAAGGGCAGGGGCAGCCGCTTGGTGCAATTGTTCTGCGAGTTTTTCATGGAGGCGTTGAAGCGCAATCAAACACCGGTGGACGGAATTTTCCACGGCACGTTCGGCACCGGAGATCTTGCGCCCGGCCCGCTCACCGTGGCGGATTGCTGGCAAATGCTACCTTACGAAAATCTTCTAACAATCGCCGAGGTGAGTGCTGAGGAGCTCATCGAAATCGTCAATGAGGAACGCAAGGAGCGTGGCTCGGATCGCACACTCTATCCCTTTGATTTGGAATTGGAAACGGATGGGAAGCCAAAGCGTTTCCTCTATCAGGGAGAACCCGTGGCGGCAGGCAGGCGCTTCAAGATCGGTTTCAATAGTTACGACGCCCAGTCGGGTGGCAAACGTCTGATGCGCCTGCGGGAAATCCTCGCCGCCCCTGCGGCGAAGCGCTCGACCACCCCAATCGATACTCGTGGGGCCTTGATCGACGGGATCCTCAATCGCAAGGAGATCTCGTGATTTGAACCCTATTTGAAAAGCGCCTCCACCCCCATCGCGGATTTGCGTAGAAACTTGGGCATGGACTGGGGGTTTCTGGGGTGAAAAGCGCGGAACACAAAACCTAATAAACTCAAGGTGAAGACCCGGTCGATGAGACGGTAGCCACGCTTGCGGCGAAGCAACAATCCCGCCGCCCACGAGAGAGTGCGGCGCTTGAGCTTGAAGGGTTCGAACGAAACCTTCACCCGGTAGCGCTGGCGTGATCCCTTCGGCCAATTCTGCTTGTAGCCTTTCTTCGCCACCCGGATCTCATCGCGCAGGCTCTCGTCAAACGGCAGGAAATAATAGCGCCGCGCTAACAGAATCATCCCGAAAAAGTCCCGCATGTGAGCAATATCATCCACCGGGAACCCGGATTTTTCCGCCAGTTCCATCATCCGTGGAAAAAGCTCCGCCGCCGCCTCCCCGCTTCTCAATGCGCGCTCGGGATCGGTGACGAAGTGTGCCAAAACCCGCTTCACCGCGTGATTGATGAAGAGCGAATCCCAATACACATGAAGCAGCGGCGGAATCCTCACCCGCCTGAAAAAAAGTTTCTGGCGGGCGAAGTCCTCGATGTAAAACAAATCGTGAATCACCGTATCCGCATGACGCAGCATTTCCAATGCGCTGGCGGCACGCTGTGGGCCGTATAGATCGGTTAGGATGGTTTCCACGGACTTTTGATCGCGGAAGATCCCGATGGCGGCGGCGGTGTTCAGGCGGATCCACAGATCGCGATCATCATTCTCCAGATAAGCGAGGCGGCGGAAGCGATGCCAGCCGCCCGTCTGACACCAGACGGACATGCCCACCATGTTTTCCGCGTTCACCAGCTCGCGGGCGAAGCGCTCGCAATCGCGCCCGATGAACGATGGATACTCGCCCGCTCCCTCATACTCACGGCGCGCCTGAAGCTCGATGATCTTGCGTTGCTTGATTCGGAAAAACGCCCGGTTGAGCGGCAGATAACGGAAGAAATCACTCTCCCCATGTTTCATGGAGACGATGAAGTTTGGGGATTCCAGGCCCTTGAGAGTTTCCGCAAGGGTATCGCGATGCCAGATGAGATCGCCGATCCGGTGGGCTCCCACCGTCCACGTGCGAAGGATGAGTTGCCGCCCGCGTTTTTCAAATTCTGGTAAAAGCCTTATGAGAAGCCGGTTTGTCTCACGCGCATTGCGCAAATGCAGCCGGGTGCGGATGGGGTCCTGAACATCATTGCCATCGCTCTCGCCAATCCTAAGAATCAATCCTTCCACCAAAGGAAAATCATCGAGAACGTTGCAAACGAGTTCCCGGTAATAGCATTCCAAGACTTGCGGGTCATTGCCCAAGCCAGCAGCCACGGCGGCGGTCATCGGCAGGACATCGGTGGTGAGAAAAATCTTCAATCCGAATTCGCGATGAAGCAGCTCGAACAACCGGGCGAATTTTCCCCGGAAATGCGAGATGCGTTCCGCTATTTCCGGCTCATGCAACGGATGCGGCGCGAGGTGTGCCAAATCATCCAACGTCACCGCGTTGTAACCTTGCGCAGAGACCTGCCCGGCGAAATGGCGCAAATCTTCTTCAATTCTCTGCCATTGTTCCGGCCCCGCCTCGGCTAGATGCATGAAGGGAATTTTGGACCAATTCACCCGTTGTTTTTCATAACCTCGAAAAAACGGACCGATGGCATCAATGAGAAAAAGTTCCATGCACTGGCGGAAGAATAGATATTAACCTACGCCCTGCCAGAATTGGAAAATGACGGAATTGTCACAAAGCGGCCCGACTTTGCGCCAAGGAAACTCATGGAAGCTCGATGCCGAAAAAGTCTTTCATCACCTCCCGATAGACATCGCGCTTAAAGGCGGGGAGCCAATCGAGCTCGAATTCTTCAGGTAAAATCCAACGGTAGGCGCGGAACTCCCGTTGCTTCTGATGGACGTTCACCTGGGGGGCGTGCGTTTTGAGATGGCAGAGGAAATACGTTTGCTCTTGGCCGTGGCTGCCATGCTTGCGGAGTTTCTTGCCGCGGGCCTTCACCGGGTAAAGATAACGGTAGCCATCGCGGCGCCCCACAATCTCGTAATGCTCGGCACGAAGCCCGACTTCTTCGTTCACTTCCCGGAAAAGCGCTTGCTCCAGAGTCTCGCCGGAATCGACTCCCCCTTGCGGAAATTGCCAAGCACCGGGGACGGTCGCGCGTTCACAGATGAGTAAATTTCCATCTGAGTTCACGACCAAAGCGGCCACGTTGGGGCGATACCTAACCACCGGTGCAGCATGCGCGTGGTGGGCTGGATTGACAATCATTAAGTTTCCCTGACCTTTCACCCTCTTGTCGCGATTGTGAAACATTCCACGCACCCATGGCGTTTTAGAAAATCACCTCGATGCACACACAACTCAAAATTCATTCTCAAATGAAACCGCTTGTATTGATTCTACTGGGTGCATGCACCGTCGCTGTGCCCGCAGATCCCATGTCACCTGCAATTGATAACCCGAATTGGTTTCCATTTCCCATTGATGTGGCAGATAGCACCACCAGCCCCATCAACCTTGGATTTCTGCAAGATTCCCCTGCCGGTTCTCAAGGTTTTCTCAAGGTGATGGGTGAGCATCTCATTGATGATACCGGGAAAGTGGTGCGTCTCTTCGGGACGAATTTTTGCGGTAGTTCGTGTTTCCCACCTGCCGAGGAAGCGGTGTCCGTCGCCGCCCATTTGAAGAAGAACGGAGTCAATATCGTCCGGCTCCATCACATGGATAATGACTGGAGTCCGCAATCAACCCTGATTGCGAATAATGCCCTGACCACTCTGGATGCCGGCAATTTGGATCGCCTTGATCGGCTGGCGGCTGAATTGATCAAACAAGGGATCTTTCTTAATATCAATCTCCATGTCAGCCGCACTTATGAAAATACCCCGAAGGGCGCACCCGATTACAGCAAGGGACTTGATTACTTTCACCCACCTTTCATCGCTGCCTTCAAGAGCTACGCACGCCAGCTTCTCACCCATGTAAACCCTTATACGAAGCGCGCTTACAAGGATGAACCCGGGGTGGCGATTGTGGAAATGAACAATGAAAACACCCTCGTGCAAAATCCGTGGTGGTTGGCAGAATTAGGCGAACCTTTCCGCAGTGAGTTGCGGAATTTATTCATTGCCCATCTGAAGAAAACATACTCTTCCACCTCCGCGCTGCAGGCATCCTGGGGCATCAATGATGGCAGCATCGGCCCGGACCTCATCCGTAATGGAAACTATATGAATCAGACCGAATACTGGAACTCTGAAGCCAACCACGGCGCCGCTGCTACCCTCGTTCCCATCGAAGGTGGGATTTGTTGGACGGGGAAGACCGCTGGTGCGCAATCCTGGTCGATTCAGTTGAGTCAAAACGACCTCGGCTTCGACGAGAGGTCCGCCTATCGGGTCAGCTTCCGCGCACGTTCCGCCAGCTCCGCGAAGTTGCAAATCCATGCTCAGAATTCGGCACCGCCATGGACGATAATCAGCCCAACGGAATTGCTCACCCTCACACCGGAATGGACAACCTATACTTTTGAATTCTCGCCAGCCTCCGCCCTGCCCGGCCCGCAAAACCGGATTGTTTTCAGCCTTCTCAACCAGGTGACAAGCATCGATCTGACCGATGTCCGAATCCATGCGGTATCCAGTGGCTATCTGCTGCCGGAACAGACTTTGGAAGCGGCCAACCTACCGTTACCGGAACGCCGCTCCAAACCCATAGTGCGCAAGGATTTCCTCGCTTTTCTCATTCAATTGGAAATCGATCACGCACTCGAGATGAAGCGCTTCATCCGCGGGGAACTCGGCGTGAAATCACTCATCACCCATAGTGCGACATTATTCGGAGGCATCAGCGGTGTCCGCCGTGAACTTCGTGTGAGTGATCTGGTGGATACCCACGGCTACTGGCAGCATCCCGGCTTTCCAAACATCCCTTGGGATATGGGAGATTGGTCATTTGAAAATACTTCCCAGCTGACCTCAGCCAGCGGCGGCACGTTGGCGGAAATGGCCATGCAGCGCCCAATTGGAATGCCTTACAGTGTGAGTGAATATGATATACCTGCGCCGCTTGATTCTGCGGCGGAAACATTTCCCCTCCTTGCAGCGATGGCAGGCTTGCAGGACTGGAGCGCGATCTATCATTTCAATTTCAAGAACGGTCTGCCTTATGCGAGTGACCGCATCACCGGTTTCTTCGATCTTCCGGGGAATCCAGCAAAGCAGGCATTCATGCCACTGGCCGCGCTCAGCTTCCGCCAAGGGCTGATCACGCCGTTTTCCAACAGCTTTCTCCTGGCAGGGGGAGACTCTGGCATTCTCGATTATGTTGCTGAGAAATCAGGAGAAGTGTGGGGCAGTTGGCGCGATCTTTGGCAAAAGGCAGACCAGACCGGCCTTCTCGCTTGGCGGGCACGTGTCGGCTACGATCTCTCAAATGACGCGGCACAAGGCTGGACGCTTGTATCAAAGCCAACTACTCCCACAGCTCCATCTGCTGCGTTGATGAATCCTACCGATGGCACCTTCGTCCTGCGCGACGAGAAGGTTTTCCTCTTCAGCGGTCCTCAACAAAAGACCGTGAGCCACCCTGCTGGATTCTCCGTCACTTTTCCCTCGCCGCAGATTGGCACGGTAATGCTCGTGCCTCTCGATGGGCAACCACTTACCAGCTCCAAGAAACTCTGGCTCTGCGCCCTTGGCCGGGCGGAAAACCCGGGTATGGGCTGGAATTCCCAGCGCAGCAGCGTGGGCAAGGAATGGGGCACCGGACCCGCTCTGGTCTTGGGACTCCGCGCCACCCTGACCTTGCCGGGTAATGCAAATTGGAAGATTCAAGCACTCAGTCCAACCGGCGCACCTGTGGCCACCCTCGCGGAAAACGCCGGGGAAATGACGCTGGACCCCGCCCAAAGAACGGTGTGGTGGTACCTCACCAGAGAATAACCCTATATTTTCCAATCTTTAAAATCGCACGCTGGTCAGACCCGCTTGGGCATGCGATGATTCTCCCATGGTTAAGAATTCCTTGTTCACTCTGCTGGCGATGATCCTCCTCGGTGCGCCGCTCGCACCTGCCCAAGAACCGACACCTCCCGAAGAAAAAGCCTCCGACACGAGCGGGCCGAACCGCTTTTGGCAAGCCACTCTGGACGGCGGGCATTACATGGTGGCGCTGGACCGGATCTCTTCGGTGAGCCGGCATCGCTATGTGCTGGATGGTGCGGTGATCGTGGATGAGGTCACGGTGGATACCATCGGGCAGGCGTTGGCCCGGTTTTACTTCATCACACCAATCACTGCTGATACAGCCTCGGGCGCCGCCACCCAACTGGTGGAACGGGCCAAGGAATTGGTGGATCAGGCGGCAGAACGAGCGGGGACGGATGCCCAAAACATGGTGGTGAAAAAATATCCCGTCACCTCTCACGCGAAATCGATCGAATATCGCATTCTTTCCGAGGCCGAGCTAACAGGTCTCTACAATAGCGTGCGGACTTCTTGGGAAAACGGGAAGGGACGAAAGTTCACAACGAAAAAGTAAAACAGAAGTTGCCCATAAAATTTGATTTATTTCCCATGGATTCATTTGAAAACAAAGTAAAAGAAGCCCTCGCCAATCCGCAGAACCAAGGAGAAATCCTGGATGCGGATGCCGTCGGGACGGTCGGTTCCCCCGAGTGCGGAGACATGCTGCGAATGTGGCTCAAGTTTGGCGAAAAAGACGGCAAGCGGGTCATTGATCGAGCGTCGTTTCAAGCGTTCGGCTGCCAGACAGCCATGGCGGTGGCCTCGATGGCCACCGAACTCCTGCGGGGGAAAACCCTTGCCGAGGCGCGCGTCATGAGTGCCCAGGATCTAACGGGGGGTCTCGGGCCGCTGCCTCCCATGAAAATCCATTGCGGCCAATTGGTGGAAGGTGCCTTGAGAAATGCGCTCGAAAATGACGCGAACGCCACTCCGGCGGCAAGCGCGGCAAGCGCTTCCACCGCACCCACGCTGGCCGCCAGCTTGCACCGCAAACCTGCCGGGAAATTACGGATCGTCCCGCTCGATTGACAAGCGTGTGGATTTTGAAGTTTTTGTGGAATTGCGATAGAGAAACTATTTTTACGGCGTTTCATGCCATAGCCCCAATCATTTTGTGTTAGAACTCAAAGAAGTCTCATTCACCATCCGTAAGGACGGCGAGGAAGTCCCGCTTGTGGATCGCGTTTCCATCCGTGTTCCCAAGGGGCATTTCATGGCCATCGTCGGCCCTTCCGGTTGCGGCAAGACCACCTTGCTCAAAACCATCGCCGGCCTCAATCCCGAGTCCGGCGGGGCCTTGTTCTGGGATGCGCGGGATCTTTCAAAAGACGGTGATTTTTCGCCTTCGGAGATCGGCTATGTGCCACAATTTTCCATCGCTTACGATCCTCTTACCGTGGATGAGTCCGTCGAGGCGGCCACCCGCCTGCGGGTCCGCGCCGGCAGCACGGCGGAATTGGATCACCGCATCGACAGAGTGTTGGAGGAAACCGGATTGAGCCCGATCAGTGATCGCCGGGTGAAAGTTCTGTCCGGGGGCCAGAAGCGCCGCCTCGGTCTGGCGATGGAGCTGGTCTCGGACCCGAAAGTCTTGCTCTGCGATGAGGTGACCTCCGGGCTTGATCCGCGATCAGAGCGGGAAATTGTGCGATTGCTGCATGATCTTTCACGGAAGGATGGCAGGATCGTGCTTTCTGTAACCCATTCGTTGGCGCACCTGGAGCTTTATGATTCCGTACTCGTCCTGCATGAAGGGCGGGTGGCATTTCACGGCCCACCCCAGAAGCTCACCCACTATTTTTCCGTGAGCGATACCGAGGAGGTCTATCCACGCCTCGCCGCGCAGCCTTCCGAACGCTGGCAGGGTTCATGGGAAAAGCACCGCGAGTCCTATCAGAAGATGATGGACGAAAAGCGCAAGTCCTTGATCGCAGGGGGTGAGCTGCTGGTGCCTGACGAGGTAGGGTCCTCGCAAAATGAGGTGCGGCTCCCAGGATTTTTCAGCCAATTCGCCACGCTTCTTTCGAGGCGGTGGCGGATTTTTTTCCGGGATCGTGGTCAAGTGTTTCTGCAATTGGCGATCATCCTGTGTTTCCCGATCTTGGTGACGATTTTCAGCGACAAGGCATCTGGAAACATCCGCCGCTACTCAGATACCCGCGCCACGGATATTGCCGCCATGGTGCAGGAGGAACAAAGCGTGCGCTCGGATCAAGCAAAGGTCGGCTCCGCCATTTCCGGGATCATCATGTTCCAGGTGGTGCTGCTTTCGCTCATGGGATCTAACAACTCAGCCCGCGAAATCGCCGGGGAGAGGCCGATTTATGAGAAGGAGAAATTCGGCGGATTGCGGCCCACCGCATACCTTGCATCGAAGGTGGCATTCCTCGCTTGTCTCGTCATCACGCAGTCTCTGTGGATGGCGTTTTTCGTGAATTTTTTTGGCGCGTTTCGAGGGGAGTTCCTGCAGCACGCTGGCTTTCTACTGCTCGTCAACGCCGCGATGACGGCCATCTGCCTCGCGATTTCATCTCTCATGAAAACGGCGGAACAAGCCTCCTTGCTCTCGATTTACCTCGTCGGGTTCCAGTTGCCGCTCTCGGGGGCCGTCTTGGCTCTGCCGGAAAACATCGAGGTATTTACCCGCCCGTTCATCTCCGCTTACTGGGCTTGGTCCGGCTCCGTCGAGTCCCTCCAAACCCAGGTCCACGATGCGGTGAAGTCGGTGATCGATACCAGCCTGTCCGCTCAGGATGCCTGCCTCTACACCTTGGGAGCGCACATCGTGGTCGCCATGATCGCGGCTTGGGCCGGCGCGCGCAGACCGCAATGGGACTGAGCGCATTTTTTGCTCTCGATTTAATCCAATCCCAGCACTATCATTTCCGCCAGACCACTCATTTCACCTACCATGGCACGTCGCGCTAGCTCCAGTTTACACCCAGGCATCATCATCGGCACGATTGCCGCGATCGTCGTGCTCGTCATCGCTGGGAAATCTTTCCTTGGAAAAAAATCCTCCGGCTTTGGCGAAATGGCGACACTGCAAATCGAAGAACTGCTCGAAAACGGCAACAGCTTGCGCGGCAACGAATATGTCATCCAAGGTGAAATCGATGAAAAACTCCAATGGACCACGGACCGCGGCCAACTCGTCAGCGTCCGGGTGGAAGCGCCGGGAGGTGACAAATTCGTCGGCATCGAGATCCCGCCGGAATACAACAGACTCAACATTGATACCAAACAGAAATACGCATTCCGCGTGAAATTCAAGCAAGGCGGCATCGCCGTGGCCACCGGGGTGAACCGCCTCTAACATTTACCAACATTTCCTATGAAACCCTGCCTGATTCTGCCGCTCATTCTTGCCACCCTCGCGCACGGCCAGGTTTATACCGCTCCGCCCGCTGCCGCGCCGGCCTCCCCAGCCGCCACCCCCACCGATAGTTCTCCGGCAACGGAGAAGCAAAAGCCTGCGGCTGGGCCGCTCGGAAATGAAATCCCGATGTTGGACCCGGCAGCCGAGACCATCACCGTCGGCGGTGTCGCCATTCCGTTAGGGGACAACCGCTTGCTGAAAGCACGTTTTGAAAAGTATCTCAGTCAGCCGCCGGAGAGTGATGAAGCAGCCGCCAATTATCGCGCCACCATCAATCAAATCCTCAGCACCATTTCACCCCTGAGGAATGGAGGGCCTGACCTTTACGCAGCTTTCAAACTGCTTCCCTCGGCCTCCGCCTACCCTGGCGATGCGAATCTCTGCGGCACGCTCGCCGAGTCCATCTACATGGCCATGCTCTCCAAGCAGGACGTCAATGGACTTAAAAAACTCAACTCCTCCATCGAGCAAGAGAAACGCGATATCATGGCCGAGGGCGATTGGGCTGCCCGCCATGAAGAGGAAAAAGCCCTTGCAGGCGCTCAGAGCGTCCAGGAAAACGGCAAAAACGGCAAGGCCTCCAAGCCCGCTGGCCAAGCCCCAGGCTCCGGCACGAACTCACTGAAATATGCCAACACCCTCCGCCGCATCGCGGAAATCGAAGCCCTTAAAAAAGCCAACATCGTCCGCACCGAGGCCCAGACCCTCCGCACCAAAGCGCAATACCAGGTCAGCATGATCCAATGGTTCGTCCAGCGCCGCTACGAACATGTGTTGATGGCCGCCCGCTTCTATAACCAAATCTGGAAAGACGGCGATGCCACTCTCCGCATCGATAAGGACTCGGATGTTTCCAAACTGTTTTCCGAATCGGTAGGCGTAAGTCCCACCGTTTCCTCACTCGATTCACTTTCCAACGAAGCCATCCGCGAAGTTGCCAAATACGTGGAAGCCTTCGATCTCATGCTCTCCCGCAACGAACTCCACTCCGCTTCACAGCGGCTGATGGAAGCCTACGCACTTGGTGAATACCTCGGCCCCGTCGCCACCCTTCCCTACGAGAAAAAACAACGCATCGCCAGCTACTTCCGCGATCTCAATGAACTCTACGGCACTCTCCAAGCCCGCGATTACACCAAGACCAAAGAACTCGCCGATCGCCTTAAATCTGCCGCCAAAGACTTCCCCTCCTCCAAGGTGGATAGCGCCATCGCCGGCTACACGCTCGCCTCGGATCTCGCCATTGAGGAGGCCAAGGCCCATCTCTTCGCCCGTGAGAGTGATAAAGCTGCGGAAAAAATCAAATCCGCCGCCGAGATCTGGCCCACCAATCCCAAGCTCACCGAGTTCCGCAGCCTCATCAGCCAGTCCGGTGGCCTCGTCACCATCCGCAATGACTTTGATCGCCTGCTGAGCGAGGGGAATTTCCGCGAAATCGCCAAGCGCCAATACGAAATCGCTCCCGCCATCCAAGGCGATGCTTCCCGCCAGGATGCCTTCAAACAAATCATGGGCAACCTCATGAAAATCGAAGCCGCCATCGGCAAAGCAAATGAGTTCAGCAAAATGAGCCAAAATTACGCCGCTTGGGAGCAACTCGCCGAGCTGCGCGAACAATTCCCGGACGATCCCAAACTCGGCCGCGAAATGGAACTGCTTTCCGGCAAGGTCGCCGATTTCACCCTCGCCCTCGATAAAGCCCGCCAGTTTGAAAGCCGCACTCCCAAGCAGTCCGGCTCCGCGCTCTCATGGTATCTCAAAGCCCGCAGTATCTATCCGCAAAGCAATCTAGCGGAAAGCGGCTCCAAGCGCATCATCAACGAGATCCTTCCGCCTGATGATGGCGGTGCCGCAGATAACGCAAGCGCCATGGAAAATTGAACCACAAGTGCGACTGACATTGTTAGATTTCCCATGAAGCTCCTGCTCATCGGCCACGGATTCCTTGGCCAAGCCATCACCCGCGAGTTTCGCGAAAACGCTTGGGACATCACCGCCACCTCACTTTCCGGCGGTAATGATACTCTCGTCTGTGATGTCGGAAACCCTGCGGATCTCCTGAACCTCACGATGCCCGATTTCATCGTCCATTGTGCCGCCTCAGGCCGTGGCGGGGCGGAAGCCTATCAGAAAGTCTATGTCGATGGCTGCCGCAATCTGGCAGACCGCTTTCCTGGCGTGCCGCTCCTTTTCACCTCCAGCACCTCCGTTTACGCCCAGACGGATGGCTCCGTAGTCACCGAGCAATGCCTCGCGATCCCGGATCGAGAAACCGGCAGGCTCTTGTTGGAAGCCGAACAAATCACTCTCACGGCAGGTGGCATCGTCACCCGCCTCTCGGGCATTTACGGCCCCGGGCGCAGCATGATTTTGAAAAAATTCCTTGGCGGGGAAGCGATCATTGAGGAAGACGGCCGCCGCTTTCTCAATCAAATCCATCGAGACGACGCGGCGCGGGCCATCCTGCATTTGGCCGCTTCCAACATCCGCGGAGAAATTTTCAATCTCAGCGATTCCACCCCGCTCTCCCAGTTGAGCTGCTATGAACAGCTCAGTAAAATTTTCCATAAACCCCTGCCTCCTTCCGGCCCCCGTGATCTTGATCGCAAGCGGGGGTGGACGCACAAGCAAGTCTCTAACAAGAAACTGCGTGAGACGGGCTGGCTGCCGCAATTCACCTCGTTTCTGGATGCGGCGCCTCTGCTGGTGCTGTAAAAATTGGACCCATAGGACCTATTGTTTCTGCCTTTGACCAAGGCCCGCTTTCCCGCTATTCCCCCCACTTCTTTCCCATGCAGGATCAAATCTCAGCCATCCAAACCGAAGCCCTTTCCCAAATCACCGCCGCTGCGGATGAGCGCTCGCTCGACGAAGCACGCGTGGCCGTGCTCGGCAAAAAAGGCACTCTCACCCTCGTCGCCGCAGGCATCAAGGATGTGCCGAAAGAGGATAAAGCCGCCGTCGGGCAGCTCCTCAATGCCGCCCGCAGTGCCATCACCGCTGCCCTCGAAGAAAAACAAATTGCCCTGCGGGAAATCGCGGATCGAGCCACGCTCGCTGGAATCGATGCGACCTTACCCGCTCGTTTTCAACAAGTTGGCTCCCTCCACCCGCTCACGATCATCCGCGATGAAGCAATCCGCATCCTGCGCCGCATGGGCTTCGCCCTCGCCGATGGGCCGGAAATCGAGGACGAGTTCCATTGTTTCGACGCGCTCAACACCCCTACCGACCACCCGGCCCGCAACGAAAAGGACACCTTCTATTTCGATTCCGGAAAACTCCTCCGCACCCACACCTCCAGCGTGCAAATCCGCACCATGGAGACGCAGACACCGCCCATCCGTATCATCGCCCCCGGCTCCGCTTACCGCCGCGATGAAATCGATGCGACGCACCTTTCCGTTTTCAACCAGCTCGAAGGCCTCTATATCGGCACCGATGTTTCCCTACCGGATCTCAAGGGCACCCTCGAATATTTCCTCCGCGAACTCTTCGGCACCCAGACGGAAGTCCGCTTCCGCCCGCACTTTTTCCCCTTCACCGAACCGAGTTTTGAGATCGATGTGAAGCTCACCGTCAAGGGCCAAGCCCCACGCTGGATCGAAGTCGCCGGCTGCGGCATGGTCGATCCCGCCGTCTTCGAAGCCATCAACACCTCTCGCAAGGACAACGCATTCGATCCCGAAAAAGTCACCGGCTTCGCCTTCGGCATGGGCCTCGACCGCCTCGCCATGATCCGCTGGGGAATCAAGGACATCCGGCTTCTCATCGAAAACGACGCGAGGTTTCTCAGGCAGTTTGCCTGAAGAGATAGGAGATAGGAAATAGGAGATAAGAGATTTTAGATAGAAGACTATGGAATCTGATGCACTGGGTTACAAAAAGCTGAGGATCTGGATATTAGCTCGCGAGCTGGTCATCGAGATCCACCGTATGACTTTGGTTTCGCTTCCGAAGTATGAACTCTATGAGGAGGGCAGCCAGATTCGACGAAGCGTGAAATCCGTGAAATCCAACATAGTCGAAGGCTACGGTCGCCGTCGCCATAAAGCTGAATACATCCGTTTCCCGGACTACTCATATGGTTCGGCGCTCGAAACGGTTGACCACTTGGAAACTCTTTTTGAAACCGAATCCTTCCGGGATGAGGAACTATTTCATTTACTCCACGAGCGTCTGAACCAGCTTTCCAAATCCATCTATCT
>JBBRIB010000008.1:0-19104 GCA_038221745.1 Verrucomicrobiales bacterium | reverse complement strand
ATGGGTCAATCCATTTTGTGGAGTTTTTTTGATTTTTTCTCAAATCGCCCGCAATCCTATATGGAATATGGTCTTGCGGGGCGTAAAATTTTCGGGGATCTCGTTTAATGAGGGTGGGCGTGGGCAATTATCGCAGCATTTTTACAATCCGAGGGTGGATTTTTAAAAGGACTTACGCGATTTCGTGATTCAACTTGGAAAACCCCAGGAATCTGCCGATGCTGTGGGCATGGCAGATCTTGTCCGAGTTGAGCCGATTGCGTTGCTACCGACCCAAGCGGGGTGTGCGGTTTTCCTTGGCGATGGGAGGAAGGTGATCGTGTTTTACATCGACCCCGGAGTGGGAGCCTCGATCAATGCATCATTAAGCGGCCAACTTCCCCCACGGCCTCTGACTCATGATCTCTATTTACTAACACTTCAGGCCTTTGGTGCGAAGGTGATGCGTGCGGTGATCGTGCGGATGGAAGCAGAGGTATATTTTGCACGACTGATCATTGAAGCTCAGAATGAGATCATGGAACGCAAGATTATCGAGCTTGATGCGCGGCCATCGGATTGCCTTGCATTGGTTGTGCGTTGCGATGCTCCTTTCTTTGTAGTGAGGGAGCTTTGGGAGCGACTTGAAGACATGTCTGGAGTCCTGGCAGAAATGCAGCAGGACAACGCCGGTGGCGATGTGGTCTAGGTGCCTGATGATGCGTCCCAATGCGTTGCCCGAAATGCCGGCTCGTTGACCGAGTCCGCGTAATTACAACGGCAAGCAAGAAACCAAGTTCCCACCCAACGTCAGAGACGCACAGCAAGCCGGGTCTGCTTGTTGAGTGGAAACTCCTGGGTCTCTTTAACATGCGAGCGGCGATGAATGCCAACAAGGATTCCGATGGCTGCGAGGCTGAAAATCAGGCTGGTGCCACCGTAGCTCACAAATGGAAGCGGAAGTCCGTCATTGGGAAGCAGGGCGGTGGTCACTGCGATGTTCTGCATCGCTGGAACCACGATCACGCAGGTAAGCCCAAGCGCCACACAACGATTGAAAATCGTGGTGGCTTGCAAGGCGATACCGCAGCCACAGACTGCGATCAAAACGTAGCACAGGACAACTCCCAGGGTGCATGGAAGCCCCAGCTCCTCACCGACCACGGGGAAAATGAAATCGATATGCGCAAAAGTGAGTGTTCCAAATTTCTCCACTCCATTGCCAAGGCCCACTCCCCAAGGGCCACCATTTCCCAGGGCTAACAAGGCGCGCCATTGTTGCATGCCTCGGTCCAACTGGTGCACGGGATTCTCAAGATCCAACCAAGCTTCAATCCGGCCCCAGCGGTTCGCATCATTACGAACAAAATAGTACGCACCTGATGCCGCGACAATAAAGGAAGGCACCAGATACACCAATCGGGTCCCGGCACAGAAAAGAATGGCCGCCACGGCGAGGGACATAGAGAGTGCCGAACCGACGTCGGTCTGGCAAGCGATCAACAAGATGGGAGTACCGGCAATCAATCCGGGAATGATAAAACCCCGCCAAAAGGTGGGGATCTCCGTTTGCCAGCGGGCAAGCCATGCGGCTAGACAGATCACCACCACCACCTTCGCCAACTCCGAGGGTTGGAATTGGCCGATTCCAGGAAGCTGGATCCACCGCTTCGATCCAAAAATCGAAACCCCGATACCGGGAATATAACAAAGGACCAACAATAGAATCATGGTCCCAAACAGCCACGGTGCAAGTTTTCTAACTTGCTCCAGGGGAAAGCGCGCGGCTCCAAAAGCAGCCACCATTCCAAGCAAAACCATCAGTGCTTGCCGACTAAGGAAATGATAGGGGTTCTCAACCCCTTTGACCCACGCGCTGGTACTTGCCAACATGATCAGCCCCAGGGCGACCAAGGCGGCTACCGCGGCGCAGAGTATTGTTGAGCAGTGGCGTGTCATAGAGCGGAAAGATCTAACGAGGAATCACGAGACTCATGCCGGTGCGCACTTTACGCGCATCCGTGATTGAGTTCGCCTTCATGAGTTGAGCTTGATCGACCTTGAAGCGATTGGCAATTCTCCAGATACTATCTCCCGCTCGCACGGTGTAGGTTTTCCCGGAAAGTAAAACCGGAGACGCCGCGGAAGACGAAGATTCCCGGACCTGTGTCGCTGGCTGGCGGATGCCGGGGCGCACCAACTGTGCTTGCCGGGTGGCAAGCTCCGGCACGGCCACCTCCACCATCCCATCATCCACAGGCACAGCAACAGGTGGCCGTAGTGCCGTCACCTCCGCAGGCTCGATGGCGACGATGCGCTTGGGAGGCACCTTGAGAACCAAGCCAGGACGAATAATCACATGCTTGTTGATCAAGCGCAGATCAGCTTCATCCACGCCTTCTGCGAGGGCGATTCGGGTGTAGTTATCTCCTGTCCTCACGATATAGGGTTTCTCTCCTGATGCCAAACGGGGCAGATCAAGACGTCTCTCTTGTACAGGCGCAGGACTCGCAACCGCGGTATTTTGTGCTTTGGGATTCACCATTGCCTCCTCGTTCGGGCGACCATCAAGAAACCGCTGATGGAAGAAGATCAGGCCGATTGCCACAATATGAACCAGAAATATGATAATGAGCGCCTTGGAGATTCTTGAGCCACCGTCCTCCTCTTCAAAATCAGCCGCAGAGGCCGCCGCTGCAACCCGCTGCTTGCGGTTACGGGTGACGGCGCTCAGGCGCTTGAAAATCCCTTGAGGAGCGGGACAGCGTTTTACAGGAAGAGTGTTTGATTTCATGGAATTGTTAGCGAAGTTGGTGGACGAGATCCCGGAAGGCATTCCCGCGTTGCTCGTAGCCGGAAAATTGATCAAAAGAAGAGGTTCCGGGAGATAGCAAAACGGTCGAACCACCGGGAGCGAGACTGCGTGCCACCGCGACCGCATCACTCAACGTGGCGACCGCTTCGGTGGAAACCGCGGCTGAGAAAAGATCTGCCAGCGAGCGCGCGATTTGACCGTAGGTTACCACTGCCAATGCCTTATCCTTTAGTAAGGGAACCACAGGGGCATAGTCGAGCCCCTTGTCCTTTCCACCCGCGATGAGCACCACCGGGCGTAGTTGTGATCTCAATGCGCTTTCCAACGCATGAAGATTGGTGGCTTTCGAATCATTCAAGTATTCCACGCCATCGAGCGTGCGGATCAATTCACAGCGGTGAGGTGGTGGAGAATAGCCCTGCAAGGCTTCATGCATTGTGGGTAGCGGAACCCCCAGCACCTCGCAAGCGGCAAGCGCAGCCATTAGGTTTTCCGCGTTGTGCAGACCTCTGAGGCTGGTGTCTGTTTCCATGTCCAAACACTTTTTACCTTGATGGATGATTGAAGAGCCGGTGGAAAACCAATCCGCCGATTCATCGGTGGTTGAGAACGTCACGCACTTTGCAACGAGGGCAGGAAGAGCTTCACCGCCTCTCACGATGGCGACATCCCGAGTGGTTTGGGCATCAAAAATCCGTAGTTTCGCTGCTTTATAAGCCTCCACCGTGGGATAGCGATCCATGTGATCCGGCGCAAAGTTCAGCCAAATGGCGACTGTGGGATGGAGCGAGCGAATCGTCTCCAACTGGAAAGAACTCAACTCAAGGGAAACCGCTGCGGGCGGATTCACCTGCATCACAACCTCGGCAAACGGCGTGCCGTAGTTCCCACAAGCAGTGCCACCCAATGAGGCATGAGATAAAATGCGGGCGATCAATTCTGTCGTCGTCGTTTTACCATTGGTGCCGGTGATGCCAACAATTTTGCCTTGGTAAAAACGCGCAGCCAGCTCGACCTCGCCAATCACCTCCCCGGCGTGAGTGCCGAAAGCGGCGACGTAGCTGCCATAAGTATCAATTCCCGGGCTCACCACCAAAAGATCAGAGACCACTTCACGCCCTTGTTCCTCGGTGGCATTCGGATGAATCGCCACGGCTTCAGGCATTCCGTCAAACGCCTCCACTCCGGCGGAGTCCCATGCAGAAACTGTCGCCCCCTCGCGCAGCGCAAGCGCCGCCGCAGCCCGGCCACTGCGGCCGACTCCGAGGATTGCGATGTGTTTTCCGACGAGGTTCATGATTCTAGGCGATTTTGAGAAGGGCGAGGCCAAAGAGAGCCAACATGATTGAAATGATCCAAAAACGAATGATCACCTGATTCTCATGCCATCCCAACAGCTCGAAATGATGATGGATGGGCGACATTTTAAAAATCCGTTTTTTGCGCAATTTAAAGCTACCCACCTGCAGAATCACGGACATGGCCTCCATCACGAAGACACCGCCGATGATGACGAGCAAAAGCTCTTGCTTGGTGCAAATCGCAGCCGTGCCCAAGGCTCCTCCGATGGCAAGCGAGCCGGTATCTCCCATGAAAACTTTGGCCGGATGGCAGTTAAACCAGAGGAAGCCGAAGCCAGCACCCACCAGGGCCATCATGAAAATGGCGAGTTCTCCGATATAACGATTGTGAGGAATCACCAAATACTCAGTCGCCATGTAGAAGTGTCCTGCGAGATAAGCGAGAAAAGCGTAAGAGAGTGCCACGCTGATGGTCGTTCCGGTGGCAAGCCCGTCCAGCCCATCCGTTAGATTCACAGCATTCGAGCAGCCTACGATCACCAGCGCGAAAAATGGAATGATCAACCACCCGAGGTTCAGCAGGGGTTCCTTGATGAGTGGAAAACAAACAGCTCCCACATGGATCGGATTCTGGCCGAGACGATAGCCTGCCAAGCCATCAGCCAATTGCTGGGGACTTGCACCAAAGCCCGAAATCTCAGTCTTGAAGTAGATGAAGCTGCCAGCCACAAGCGCGATGAACAATTGCCAGCCGATTTTACGGCGGCTGCTGATTCCATCTGATTTCTTCTCCTTCACTTTCTTATAGTCATCACAGAAACCGAGCAGCCCGCACGCCACCATGGTGCATGCGCAAACGGCGATGAAAGGATTGAGCGGACGGGCGCAAAAAAGCGTGGCGACAAGCACAGAACCGATGATGAGCACACCTCCCATCGTCGGCGTTCCGAGTTTTCCACCATGAAGTTCGGCGAGTTTATGAACTTCTTCCGCCGTCCGAATCGGCTGTCCGACTTTAAGGGAAATCAATTTTCGGATCACCCTCGGGCCGAACGTGACTGATAGTAAAAAGGCCAACAAGCCCGCCGTCGCCGCGCGGAATGTGATGTATTGAAACAGATTGAGGAATGAAAAGGCATGTGCCCATCCTTCCTGCCCCGAAGCTTTTTCAGCTTGGAATGCGAGATACCAGAAATCATAAATCGCAGGGAGCATCAGTTTCGTGGAAATACAGAGTTCATCACACGTTCAACAGTTGCGGTGCGGCTGCCCTTGAAGAGGACGACATCACCGGGTTTCACCTCGTTTTTGAGCCACCCTGCGGCTTCATCAAGGTCCTCGAAATAGGGTGCGTTTTTACCACCTTTTGCAATCGCTTCAGCCCCTTGCCCCACGGCCAGGAGATTCAATCCATGTTGGATGGCGAGCTCGCCCGTGCGTAGGTGGGCGGCCTCTGCAAAAGATCCTAATTCGCCCATTCTTCCAAGAACGACAAAGCGGCGATTCCCTTCATTTACCGGAGTTTCGGCTAGAGTTGCAATCGCTGCCGCCATCGACTCGGGATTTGCGTTATAGGTATCATCGATCACGGTGATTCCCTCGTGAACGAATCGACCCAGCCTCCCCCCGGTGAGGCGGGCATTGGATAGACCCACCGCGATTTCCGCAGGAGAAACTCCTAGTTTCCATCCCACACCCGCAGCCAATAATGCGTTTGTGACCATATGGCGACCAGCGACCGGGAGGGCGACCTCCGCCTTCTCCAAGCCTTCAATCACCAAGGTGAAACGGGTTCCATCCGCCTCGGGGCGAAGGTTCTCCGCTCGGACCAGTCCACGACCGTTGCCCACCGCGATGATGGTGGCGCGGGTGCGCTGCCTTAGATAATCGTGGAAATCACAAGTCGCGGGAATGAATAGTATGCCATCCGCGGGTAGCGCCCGGCCCAACATTCCCTTTTCTTCGGCGATCGCCTCGCGGGACCCGAGAAACTCAATGTGAGCGGTTCCAATGTTTGTGATGATTCCATATTTAGGTCTCGAAATTTCACAAAGTGGCGCGATCTCACCTGAATGATTCATGCCCATTTCCCAGACTCCGGCAGTATGCTCCTCGGTGGTGGAAAGAACGGTGATGGGTAGGCCGATGTGATTATTGAGATTCCCTTGCGTGGCGCAAACATTGAAGCGCTGCCCAAGGACGGCAGCGGTAAAATCCTTGGTCCCGGTCTTTCCGTTCGATCCCGTGATGCCTACCACTGGAAGATGAAGTTGCTTCCGCCACCAGCAAGCCAAGCGCTGGAGTGCCAACAAAGTATCCGCCACCTCGATCACCGCGCCAGCGGCGGGAGCCTCACCCTGCCATTCATGCACGATCACCACCGCAGCACCTGCGGCGAGAGCTTTTGCGGCATATTGATCACCATCAAAATTCTCACCTCTCAAGCCGATGAAGACACAAGCGGCCGGGAGCTGGCGGGTATCCGTGGAAACCCCGCCGGAGGCGAGCACGTCCGCACGTCCTGCGGCGATTTTCACACCGAGGATGTCTGCGAGTTGCTGGGCGGAAATCGGTTTCATCTCATTTCGGCAATCGTTTGCGCGCGGTCACGCAGGGCCTTGCTTGCGTGTTTGCGGTCGTCAAAATCAATGGTCTCCGTGGAAAACTGTTGGGTGGTCTCATGGCCCTTGCCGGCGATGAGAACGACATCGCCTGATAGAGAACCCTGGACGGTTGTCGAGATGGCTTCCGCCCGGTCTGGAAAAGTTCGATAAATTTCCCCAGCCATGCCGCCTTCGATCTCGCGGATGATTTGCAAGGGGTCCTCCGAGCGCGGATTGTCCGAGGTGATCACACAAGCATCACTATTGCGGGAAGCGGCGGCGGCCATCAGCGGGCGCTTGCCTTTGTCCCGATCCCCGCCACAGCCAAAGACGGTGATCAAACGCCGAGGATCGAGTTCACGCAGGGTGCGACAGGCATTTTCAAGAGCATCGGGCGTGTGCGCATAATCCACAAAGACCGTGACACCACCTGCATTACCGACATTTTCCATCCGTCCCGGCACCTGGGGTGCATCTGCGAGAGCGGCGACGGCATCTCTTGGGCGGATGCCACAGGCACTTGCTGCGGCAATCGCGGCTAACAAATTATAGACATTGAAGCGCCCGATCAAAGGAGCACGCACCAGGTAGGTTTTACCCTTGGCTGCAAGTTCGAATTCCATACCCCGTGGACTCTGCCTGAAGTTGTTCGCACGAAAATCACAGTGCACACCGAAACCGAAGCGAATGACGGGGATTTTCCCATCGAGTGAGGCAGCGAGTTCCGCACCGTAAGCATCATCAATATTGATCACGGCGACGGGCTTTTTCCCCATCGCATCCGCAGCCAAACCATAGAACCAATCCGCCTTCGCTTTGAAATAGGCATCCATCGTGCCGTGATAGTCGAGATGATCCTGGGTAAGATTGGTAAATACACAAACATCGAAGCCAATCCCAGCGACCCGTTTCTGGTGGATGCCATGTGAGGAAACCTCCATGGCCACCCCGCGGCAGCCGTTGCCGAGCATCCGCCCGAGCATGGCGGAGAGTTCGATAGACCCCGGCGTGGTGTGCTTGGCGATCTCCTGAGTTTCCCCGTCATCCACGAGGATGGTGCCTAGCAGCCCGGCGCGGTGCCATGCAGTCTTCATCACATGATGGAGTAAAAAGGTGGTGGTGGTCTTGCCGTTGGTGCCCGTGACTCCGGCAAGTTTCATTTCCTTCCATGGATGGCCGGCCATCACCGAGGCAAGGGTCGCAAGAGCGGCCCGGCTATCAGGCACATGGAGCCAGGTGGCGGGTGCGGAATAGTCTGCGGGTTGGGCGGATTCGGCAAGAATGGCGGTGGCTCCGGCGGACAGGGCATCATTGATGAAGCGGTGGCCATCGCTGGTCGTGCCGCGGATCGCCGCGAAAACCATCCCAGGCACCACCTCTCTCGAAGACGCGGTGAGGCCGCACACTTCGGCATCCAAAGATCCGGCGCTGGTAACGCGTGGCAAACAGGAAACAAGGTCACGGAGAATCATCGGGAAGCGTCGGCAAGTGGAGGTGAAACGGGTTCGGTAGGCTGTAAATTCAAATAAGCCGCGACGCGCGCTCCGATTTTGCCGAAAATTGGTGCGGCGATGGTGCCGCCGTAGCGGTTGACCTTCTGAGTGCGCGGATCATCCACCACCACCAGGCAGACGAATTCCGGATCCCGTGCCGGCATCATGCCGCAGAATGACACGATATAACTATTGGAGATATATCCGCCCTTCGGGTTGTGCTTTTGGACCGTCCCGGTTTTTCCGGCGACTTTGAATCCATCCACTGCCGCCCTGGTGGCCGTGCCGCCGATTTCGACGACTTTTTGCAAGGCCTCCCGCATGCGGGCGGCGCACTTCGGAGTCATCACGGTATTGACCACTTCGGGAGCATAATCCTCCACAACGGTCCCGTCGTTGGCGATGAGGGATTTGACAATGTGTGGCTTGCGCAGTTTCCCATCGCTTGCGATGGCGGAATATGCGGTGACGAGTTGCAAAGGTGTGACATTGGTGGCGTAGCCGAAACAAGCACGGGAGAAATCCACCGCATTGCCAGTGTTTCTTGCCATTCCCGCGCTCTCACCGCTCAAAAGAATTCCGGTCTTGCTGCCGAATCCGAAGCGGTGGAGATAGTCATAGAACCGTTGTGAGCCGAGCTGCCGGGCAATTTTATAGGTTCCGATGTTGTTGGATTTTTGAAGGACACCCTCAAAAGTCAATTGACCGGCCGGATGATCATCCCTCATCTCGACGTTGCCATCCCTATAGTAGCCGTTATGGCAAAAAATCGAGGTATTGGGTGTCACCAGACCTTCATTCAAAGCACCCGAAGTGGCCACAATCTTGATGGTGGACCCCGGTTCATAGATGGCTTGGATGGCACAGTTATAGCCAGTCTCCGAAATATTCAGCTTATGATTCAGATCGAAGTTCGGGCGGCTCACCATTGCAAGGATTTCACCTGACTTCGGCTCCATCACAATCACCGCCCCGCGGATGGATTCGAACTCGGCGAGCCCCGCATCGAGTTCCTCCTCGACGATGGCTTGGATTCCCATATCCACTGTCAGTTTGACATTAAGGCCTGCCCGGGGAGGAAGGAGGCTCGCGGCATTCCCCGGCACCACAAGGCCACGGGCGTCTCTGCAATGCTCGCGTGAGCCGTCTCTACCTGCGAGAAACTCTTCCATCGAGCTCTCCACACCGAAGCGCCCGACGACTTTGGTGTGGGTTTTACCTTCCTCGTCTTTTTGTTCGAGTTCACCCGTGAAACCCGTGAGATGGGTGGCGAGGTTTGGAGAAGTGTACCAACGCTTGATCGAGTTTTCGAACTCAAACCCTTGAATCCAGTGCTGATCCACCGCATCACGAAGTTGATCCGCCAGATCCTGAGGCAGCTCCTTCACGATCGCCACCCATTTTCCTTTGCTGTTTTCGATCTTAGCCCGCAGCTCATCGCGGCGCATGCCCATCGGGCGGGCGAGGATGCTGACGGCATAGGCTAGATGCTTTTGGACGATCACCTCCGACGTCTCATGATCAAGCAGGTCCCCGCGGAGGCCATTGATGCGGCGGCGTTGCTTGACACCATCGAGCTGATCCCAGCCGGGCTCCTCACTGGCCATCTGGTAGGCCAGACCATAGCTGGCAAGCTTCGGGTCCATCAGGTGGTTCTTATCCACGAAGACGGTGGAAACCGGAATGCTTTTCGCCATCGGCTCCTCGCGTCGATCCACGATCATCCCACGGATGGCCGGGATGGTCTCGACGCGGTGAAATGCCTTGCGGGCGCGCTCCGCATAGTGTTTTCGATCCACAAGTTGAATTTGCACCAATCGCGCTGAGAGCACGCTCAACCCGATCACGAGGACCGTGCAAAGAATCATGCAGCGTGTTTGGAAGGCGGATTTCACGATCTAAGGTCGAGAGGACGCGACGTTTTGGCGTTGGGTATGAGAGTCTTCGATATTCTCCACCACTCCGATGGGGATGGGGCGGAGAAGCGAGCGATTCTCGGCGATTTGCTTGCGAATGGTGAAACGGTTGAGCAGCTGATCCATGCGCATCTCCGTGGTGCGTATATCGAGACGATATTCCTCCACGCGGCGTTCGATTCCAACGATTTCCCGGGTGATCGAAATCTGGCGGTTCTTGTAGTAAACATGGAGCACACCTCCTGCGGCAACAATGGCAGCTGCACAGATCAGGGCAAAGATCGCGGAAGAGGAAGTGCGTGGTTCGTTGCGGCGGCGGTTCATGACTTAGGGTCTAAAAGCTGTGCAACCCGCAGTTTGGCACTGCGGGCTCGCGGGTTCAGGGAGATTTCCTCGGCACCGGGAATGATGGCCTTTCTGGCAAGCAGCCGGAATTGGCAGTCGGGATTCGGGCGCGGCTCGGGCCACCCAGGATCATCGAGAAACGGTGCCGAATGATGTCTTAAAAAGCGTTTCACCACTCTGTCCTCCAAGCTGTGGAAGGTGATGATGAGGAGGCGGCCTCCAGGTTTGAGGGATTTACTGACATCTGTCAGCGCCTTCGCGAGGGATTCAAGTTCCTCGTTCACCGCCATGCGGATGGCCTGAAAAGTGCGGGTGGCCGGATGGGTGCGGCCTTGGCGGCCGATGGCACGCTCGACGCAGTTGGCAAGATCGAGCGTGGTGACGAAGGGTTTTTCCGCACGCTGTCTTACAATCGCGCCCGCAATGCGGCGTGCCTTTGATTCCTCACCGAATTCAAACAGAATTCTAACAATTGCCGATTCCGGCCATTGATTGACGATCTCCGCAGCGGTGTGCGGGCTGGATGGGCCCATCCGCATATCCAGCGGGCCTTCACGCATGAAAGAGAAGCCGCGCGCGGCAGAGTCAAGCTGGCGGGAAGAGACCCCGAGATCCAGAAGCAGGCCATCCGCCTGTTCCCCCTTCTGGATCTCGGGGCTGTTTCGCATCAAGGAAAAATTCCCCTCCCAAGTGGAGAAGCGGGTGCCGAAAGTGGTGAGCCGCGAGCGGGCATGCGCGAGTGCCTCAGGATCACGATCAATGCCTAACACTTTTGCGCCGGCATTGAGGAAAATCTGACTATGCCCTCCCCCGCCAAGGGTGCCATCGATGATGAATTTACCCTCGCCTGCTTCCATCCACCGAGCGATCTCACGGGGGAAAACGGGCAGATGGTAATCGCTTTGAGGGGCTGCCTCATTAAAATCGACAGGAGCCTGCGCTGACAACCAGCCAGGAGCAGCGCAGGCATCCGTTAGAGAGGCAATTCCCTGTGCTGTCCCGAGCGCATGGTTTTGCCTGAAGAAAGAAATGGAGGTGGCCCGTTGCGGAAATACACACAAAACCGCGCGGGCCACCCCCTCAGAACGCGATTGAAGCAAAGTCCCGAAATGCTTCAACCGCCCAGCTATGAAAACAACAGGACGCCGCGCCGACAACCAGCCAGGAGCGGTGCGGACGTCCGTTAGACCAGTGGAATCGCCGGCTGTCCCTAACCCTTGATTCCACTGTTGAGAGAAAATTTGCGATGGCCGCACTGACAACCAGCCAGGAGCGGTGCGGACCATCGTTTCAAAAAGCGCATAAAGCTCTGTCCCGAGAAACTTCGTGCGCCGTGCCAGGAAAAAAACCAGATGCCGCACCGACAACCAGCCAGGAGCGGTGCGGACATCTGTTTGTGCTGATGCATGGGTTCCTGTCCCGAGGAATTCCATGCGTCCCGTAGAAAATGATCCCAACTCCGACGCCTGCGCGAGGGCGACCGAGGCCGCCGGTTTGCGGACCGCTACAAGTGCCAGAGTTGGTGGGGTGAACAACATTGCTGCTGTTGGGTGGTGTGGTGAGTGAGTGTTGGAAAAATTCAGAAAACCCCGAGCGTGTCATTCGCATCCAGAGCATTTTCGATTTCGACGAAGCGGGCATGGTTCTCTTTGTTCCAGACCTCGAAGTGGAGGCCGCGGCCCGCGAGCACCAATTCGGCCTCAGCCGCGAGGCCGACTCTTTCGCAGAGTTCTTTCGGGATGAGCAGTTTGCCTTGTTCGTTGAGCTGGACCTCCTTGGAGTTCATCGCCAGCTTGCCGAGCATGCGGGTTTTTTCCGCAGGGATGTGGTCGCTGTCTTTGATCAAATTCACCCGGTGGAGATATGCCTCGTTGGTCAATACCTTGATCATGGGCATTTCATGAGTATTCGACTCAAGAAGGAACAACGGCTCCGCATACCCCGGACGCCAAGCCACCGGAATGGAAACCCGAGCCTTCGGGTCCATCTTGTAGGTGACTGCTCCTTTGCAGCGTTGGTCGTTGATCGTCATTGGGAAGGCTGACTGTCGCGTCAGCGGTTTAGAGATACACTGCGGTACACATTTTACCAAGCATAAATTCAACAATCCTGAAACAATTCGTAATTTGTTTAAAATCAACGATTTATGTAGAATATTTTGGGCCATTTTTGGGAAATCCTAGAAAATCCTGGAAGATTTAGTCAAAAAATCTGGGGAAATGCGAGGAAAAATCAGCAGAATTTTGGGAAATACGGACGTTTTCTAGGTCAGGTGTACTTCAAACCCGGATTTTTAGCAAAAAAATCAATTTCCGTCATTTCCATCCATCGCCGGACAAATTCCCCCTCCTAGCTCAGAGTGGCCAATCCCAGATAGAAGGGCGTTTCCTGAGACAGTGAGGTGGCTGGGCGCGTTTCAGCACCGCAATTCTGGCCGCTTTCCGCGCTGCGGCATCTGGCGTGTGAATTTGGAAACCGGCGGCGGCTCAGAGGCGGCGGCTTTTCCCAATGCTGCGATCCGATCATGCACGGCGAGGCCGAATCGGTCCGATTTCACGAAATAGCGACAAATTTCACCCGCTTACTCTTTTACCCGAGGTTGCGCAAGCCACCCTTTCTCGTCTCACGCTTTGCCTGGTGCGTCACCGGCGTTTTTCTCTTAGCGCCGCTTCCCGCAGCTTGTCTTTCTTGCTCTTGCGGCTGCCTTTGATTCCGCCGCAGCCGGGAGCTTCCTGCGGTAGCGTTTCCTTTGGCTCAAAACCAATGATTTCTTCTCGCGGGATGGCAATGTTTTGGAGTTTTTCAATCTCGCAAAACTTTCTGTTCGATTCGGCGGTGAGCAAGCTGATGGCTAGGCCCGGCTCCCCTGCCCGTCCGGTGCGGCCGATGCGGTGTGAGTAATCGATTGCGGAGCGCGGTAGATCGTAATTCAAAACGACGGGCAATCCCACAATGTCCAAGCCTCGACCTGCCAGATCGGTGGCGACGAGCACTTGAATTGCCGCATTTTTAAAATCCGCCAACACCCCGCTGCGTCCCCCTTGGCTGATGCCGCCATGAAACGAAGCCGCGGTGATTCCATTTCGCCGCAATTTATCCGCCACGTGATCCGCGGTGTATTGGCTGGCGACGAAAACCACCACCCGCTTCCAGCCCTCCGTCGCGATCAAATGGCGCAACAATGGAGCGCGCTTTTCAGCATCCACCCGGATGGCCCGCTGCTGGATGACGGGTGGCTCCATCGCGTTTTTCGTGAGATCAATCCGGGTAGCCTCCCGCAAAATTCTCCGGGCGATCACCTCCACCGGTTTTGGAAATGTGGCGGAAAGCAATAGATTCTGCCGTTGCGCCGGCAGTAGAGAAAGAATGCGCCCGAGTTCATCCGAGAAGCCCAGATCCAGCATCCGGTCCGCTTCATCCAGCACCAATGTTTTCACCTCGGAAAGACTCAGCGCGTTGTGGTCTAACAGATCAAGCAGCCGCCCTGGGGTGGCCACGATAAAATCCGCACCACCACGAAGGGCCATCATTTGAGGGTTGATGGAGACGCCGCCCACGGCACTGACGATCTTGATCCGCTCTGGAAGATCATTGGAAAGCTCTTGGACCACTCCCCTCACCTGCGCTGCGAGTTCGCGGGTGGGCACCAGGATGAGTGTGTGGATTCGCCGCGCTGATTTCCGATCAGAATCCAACCACCGCTGCAGCAAGGGCAGAACGAATGCCGTCGTTTTTCCTGAACCCGTGGGCGCAGTGGCGAGCACATCACCTCCCGCCAGCACGGGGGGAATCGCCGCCACTTGCACCGGCGTGGGCGCGGCGTAGTGGCTCACCGCACGCAGCAAGGGGGCGGAAAGGCCGGGAATGGAGAAAGGCATGGCTGCTTCTATCTACTTCCGCCGCAACGTGCAACCACTCACCCCGAGACAATATCGGGGGCAGCGCTCCAAGTGGCTGGAGACAAAGTCGGAGCAGAACCCGATGCGGGGATATTGATGGAGAAATTCGCGGGATCTCTTCCTCAAATTTCTCAGTGCCATAATTCAGCCATGAAAAATCCAAACCCAACCCAAACACATACAAAGCTCTGACGATGTGGTTTCTTGGTAACTGATTCACTTTTCTCTTCTTTCTCAGGGTTCTTCTGAAATTATACCATCCAACGATAAGGCTTTTTCGATTGGAGGTCCCGTCCCATCTTACCGCTTGAGGGTCCAATCACACATGAAGGCATGAACAGGTAGCAGCGCCTTGCCCTTTGGCCTGAGCTGATTGAAACTTCTCCATGAACCCCCAACTGCAAGAGAGATTGTTAGACAGCGCCGCACTTGAGCAAACGGTTCTGGCGACCTGCGAGAATTTGGTTTGGGAAACCCTCCGTGCAGCCGTTTCCCTTTTTACCCGGGTCCTTGACCTCCGGGTTGGGCCGCCGGGGCCGCCGCCGCCTCAAGCCCTGCCAAAAACGTGAGGCGGCGGCCGCCCTTCAAGCGATCCAACGGACGTGAGCAGATCTCCGGTGGGGCGTCTCGAAAAGAAAGATTAGGTGACGCTTTGTTCACCCGCCCTTGCGGCGGGCTGCATGCCGTAGTATTGAACCGGCGTATGGGAATGATGGATCGAGACTACAATCAGGGTGAGCAGGAACGCTCCGGCCCTATCGCGCAACTCACACCAATGGTGAAATGGCTGCTTATCATCAACATCAGCATCTATCTGCTCGATACCTTGCTGAAGGGAGACTTACCCGACGGTCCCATCCGCCGCTTCGGGGCATTCTCCATCCAGTCCGCCATCTTCGAAGGCAGGATTTGGGAGTTTGTCACCTTTCAATTCATCCACGGCTTTATCGGCCATGTTTTGTTCAACTGCATCGGACTGTTCTTTTTCGGTCCATTAATGGAACGCTGGTGGGGACCTACAAAATTCATTCTTTTTTATCTCCTCTGCGGCGCGGGAGGCGCGCTGTTCTTCACGCTGCTGGCAACGCTTGGAATCCTGCAGAATAGCGATTCACAAGGCGGATTGGTAGGTGCTTCCGCCGGATTTTATGGAATCCTCGTGGGCGTGGCCGTCTGCGCCCCAAACCTGAGGGTCTCACTGCTTTTCCCACCCGTGGAACTCTCCATGCGGCAGCTGGCCATCGGGATATTGGGAATTTCCGTCGTGATGATTGCGCTCCCCTTCGGCATCAACCAAGGCGGTGAGGCGGGCCACCTCGGCGGTGCCATCTTCGGATTCCTGCTGATGAGTTTCCCCCAATGGCTGGGCGGAACAGGAGAGGTGGAAATCATCCGACCCAGGGCATTTTCCAAGCGGCATGAGCCGAAAATACGCCCGCGCAGTGAGGTCTTGAAATCAGAGAGCGATGAGCTGGACCGCATCCTTGATAAAATTTCCGCCAAAGGTTTCCAAAGCCTGACCGAGGCCGAACGCGCCACTCTGCAAAAAGTTTCAGACTCCCACAAGTCCCAGTCATGAATGATTCCGAAATGATTGATGCCCCCGCACCCGGGGTGCAGCTCGCCCGCCTGCGTGCCATCATGCACCGGCTCCGCGCCCCCGGCGGCTGCCCGTGGGATGCGGAACAAACCCATCAATCCATCGTCCCAAACCTCATTGAGGAAGCTTATGAAACGGTCGATACCATCCAGCGCGAGGATTACAATCACCTCAAGGAAGAGTTGGGAGACCTGCTTCTGCAGGTGATCTTCCATAGTGAGATCGCCGAAGAGGCTGGCCGCTTTAATCTTGATGATGTGGCCCGAGGCATTAACGATAAGCTGGTGCGCCGCCATCCGCACGTCTTTGCCACCAGCGTGGCCACCACTTCCGATGCCGTCCTCCAACAATGGGACGAAATCAAACGGAGCGAAATAGGCGACGAAGCAAAGCCATTCCTGCATGGCGTAGGCAAGGGTCTACCCGCGCTCATCCGCAGTGCGAAGTTGCAGAAAAAAGCCTCCAAGGTGGGCTTCGATTGGCCTGACGAGGAAGGCGTAGTCGATAAAATCCGCGAAGAGTTGGTGGAGTTTGAAGACGCGGCAGATCCCGCATCCGCAAGCGAGGAACTAGGCGACCTCCTTTTCTCAGTGGTTAATTTGGCGCGCTTTAGAAAAATCGATCCCGAGGTTTTGTTGACCACGGCGAACCAGAAGTTTGAAACCCGCTTCGGACAAATGGAAAAGACTTTGAAGACGCAAGGAATCACCCTCGAAGAGGCGACCCCACACCAGATGGAGGAAGCCTGGCAAGCCGCCAAACTTGTGGGAGGATAGTTGAAACTGACAGGCAGCGTAACAGGTAGGGACGAAACAAGTGCGCCCACGCCGGTAAGTTGGCAATGAGATGAGCAGATGCACAGGACATTGGCCACTCATGCACATCGGCGGACACGTTCCGCCGCTCCTTGGTGGCCACCAATTTTTAGTCACGCGTGAATTGATGCTATTGATCGCGAATCTTTGGTTTCCTGTCCTTGCCAGTACTATCTCTCCGCTTCAACTTTGGCGGGTGAACGAGTCGTTTCCCACATCGCCGCCACGAGCTTGGGCGGAGGTCAATCTCGCTGCCTTGAAAAACAATCTGGCGTGTGCCCGCGCGGTGTGTCCCGGCCACCTGATGGCCGTGGTCAAGGCTGGTGCCTATGGCCATGGGCTGGAGGAAATCGCGAGGGCGCTGGAATCGGAGCACATCGCTTTCTTCGGCGTCGCCAATGTGGGGGAGGCCCGCCGCATTCGGAATGCAGGCGTGTTGACTCCCGTCTATCTGCTAGGCGCGACATGGTCCCGGGAGCGCGAAGAAATCGTGGCGGGTGATTGGACCCCTTGTATTTCCTCACTCGAAGAAGCAGCTGAGTTCAATCGCATCGCTGCCCGCTGGAGCAAACGCCTCAAGGTGCATCTGGCGGTGGATACCGGTATGGGCCGCGGTGGGTTCGTGGCGGAGCATCTGGCCGAGACGCTGTCCGCGTTGGAAAAATTGGAGAGCCTGGAAATCGAGGGGGTAGGCTCTCATTTGCCTTCGGCCGATGAGGATGAGGAATTCACCAAGCGGCAGTTCGAGCGCTTCCGGGCAATCGTTGCAGAGCTGGGTGGGCCGCAGCGTTTTCGTTACGTTCATTTATCGAACAGCGCAGGCTTGCTGGGATACGATCAAGGAGTCTGCAATTTGTCCCGGCCGGGCTTGATGCTTTACGGAGTGTCACCGATTTCTGGATTCCAAGAAAAGCTCGGCACGGTGATGACCTTGAAAGCGCGGGTGACGCTGGTGCGCACTTTGCCTGCTGGGCATGGTGTTTCCTATGGCCGCCAGTTTGTGACCACCAAGCCGACGCGGGTGGCCACGGTGGGCATCGGCTATGGCGATGGCTACCCGAGGCATGTTTCGGGTAAAGGGGCGGATGTGTGGATCCGTGGTCGGCGTTTCCCAATCCTCGGACGGATCACTATGGACCAAACGATGGTGGATGTGAGTGACGCGGATGACGTGGCGGAAGGAGATGAAGTGGAGATGTTTGGCCCGAACATTCCCGTGGATGAAATCGCACTCAAGGCTGAGACCATCACATGGGAGATTTTTACCGGCATCACACCCCGGGTGCAGCGTTGTTACCTGGGCGGTAAAGACATCTCAGAGCATGCTGAAAAAGAAACAGCCGCTCTCCAGTGAAGGAGAACGGCTGATTTTGAAAAGGATTGTGTTTGGGTAGTGTGGAGATTGGAAAATTACCAATCGCCGCCGCCGCCGCCGCCGCCTTTGTAGCCGCCGCCACCGCCGCCGCCTTTGTAGCCACCGCCGCCACCACGACGATCACCGCCGCCGCCACGGCGATCTCCGCCGTAGCCACCGCCGCCGCCACCACCGCCGCCGCCGCCACTGTAGCCGCCGCCGCCACGGCGTTCACCGCCGCCGCCGCCGCCGCCACCTGAACGGAAGCCACCGGGTTTTGCTTCTTTAGGCTCAGAAGCATTCACGCGAAGTGCGCGGCCCTGATAGTCGTAGCCGTTGAGTGCCTCGATGGAAGCGTTCAATTGGCTCTGGTCACCGAGGGTCACGAAGGCAAATCCTTTGGATCTGCCGGTTTCCCGGTCGGTGATGATTTTGACCCGTTCAACGGATCCGTAAGCGGCGAAGAGGCCAGTAACGTCTTCTTCAGTAGCGGTGTAGGGCAGGTTGCCCACGTAGATGTCCATTTTTGTCTATTCGAATCACGCCATCACATTCAACACTTCCCGAGACCATGGCGTAAGAGACCGGACGAAGTGCGCTCATCTGCGAAATTGCAAAATGAACGCCGTGTCTTTATCGTTCTCACCGACCCTTGGCAAGATTGTTTTTTGGGAAATTTTCTGCGGTTTTTAAACAAAGCACTGCCCTCAAGACCGTTGGAAAAAATTAACCTCAAATTCACCAAGAGTGCCAAGAAAAAAGCAGAGGGTGTCTCTCGATCCATTCCCTGCTCTTGCATCCTTTCTCTACCCAATAGAAGAGCAGAGCCCCAGTTTGAAATTAGATTTTGAAGAGAATCGTCCTCCACTCACCGCTCTGTGCGCCCCCAAACATCCGATCTCAGTCGCACAACTCCCTACAACTCGTTGATGCGGCCGCATCAACGATTTGTAAGTGACTTCACAGAAAATTTGAAGAATGGTA